>NZ_JBQQBS010000045.1:0-82478 GCF_052245395.1 Streptomyces sp. 4N124 | reverse complement strand
TGTCTGGCGATCACCGAGACCGACAGCCCGCTCGCGCGGGAGAAACTCGTCGGTATACCGCGCTCCCTGCGCTTCCCCAGCCCGCGCGCGGCTGCCGACTGGCTGACCGTCCGCAGGCCCGCCCTGCTCGCGTCGGCGCGGCTCGCGGTCGCCGACGGGGAGCTGGACACCCTGGCCCGGCGCCTGATGGCCCAGCTGGTGCGGGCGATGGCGGCCCACTTCGGCACCCGGGCCGCCGCGTCCGACCTGTACGACATCCACCGGCTGGTCCTCGATGTCGCCGAGCGCCGCAAGCTGCCCCGCGAGAAGGCCGCCGCGCTGCTGAACCTCGGTGATCTGGACGCACAGACCGGCCGTACGGCCGAGGCGCTGGTCCGCTATCGCGCGGCTCTGGACGCCGGACGCGAAGCGAACGATCCGTATGCGACCGGGCGCGCGATGGAATCCGTAGGCGGCGCGCATCAGGAGCTGGGGGACTACGACCGGGCCGCCGACTGGTTCGGCCGGGCGCTGGCCGAGCGGCTGGCGCGCGGCGAGCGCGAGGACGTCGCCCGGCTGTACGGCCGTATCGCCGCGGCCCACACCTATGCGGGCAGTTATGGCGAGGCGCTGCGCTGCTGGCGCGCCGCGGTCGCCGGATACCGCAAGAACGGCGATGTGGCCGCCCAGGCACGGGCGTTGAGCGAGCTGGCGCGGGTCCAGGAGTACGCGGGACGGCCCGAGGAGTCGCTGCGCACCTGTCACGAGGCGATCGAGTGGGCGCGCCGGGCCGAGGACGTACGGCTGCAGGCCGCGCTGCAGCTCAGGCTCGCCGACACGCTGGACCGTCTCGGCGACCCCACGGCCGCTCGACTGCATCGCGGGGCGGCCGAGCGCATGCTGGGTGAGGAGCTCCCGGAGAGTGATCCAGAGCCGGAACAAGGTCCTAACACCTGCGAAATCCGCAGTACATCCGACGAAGGTTGATGCAATGAAAGGCTAGACAGCGGGAACACCTTCATTAGACTGGCTCTGCCGCACCTTCTCCTGCGGTGTCTCCTGGTGTGCCCACGCACGTCCGGGTAAGTCTTGTAATGCACCCTCTGAGCCAAGGACCGTGATCGACGTGAAGGTCGGCATCCCCCGCGAGGTCAAGAACAACGAGTTCCGGGTGGCCATCACCCCCGCCGGCGTGCACGAGCTGGTGCGCCACGGCCACCAGGTCGTCATCGAGCGCAACGCCGGCGTCGGCTCCTCGATCCCGGACACCGAGTACGTGGCCGCCGGCGCTCAGATCCTGGACACCGCCGACGAGGTGTGGGCCACCGCCGACCTGCTGCTGAAGGTCAAGGAGCCCATCGCGGAGGAGTACCACCGCCTCCGCAAGGACCAGACGCTCTTCACCTACCTGCACCTTGCCGCGTCCAAGGAGTGCACCGACGCGCTGCTGGAGTCCGGCACGACCGCGGTCGCCTACGAGACCGTCGAGCTGCCGACCCGTGCCCTCCCGCTGCTCGCCCCTATGTCCGAGGTCGCGGGCCGGCTCGCCCCGCAGGTCGGCGCCTACCACCTGATGCGTGCCAACGGCGGCCGCGGTGTGCTGCCCGGCGGTGTTCCCGGCGTGCTGGCCGGCCGGGCCGTCGTCATCGGCGGCGGCGTCTCCGGCTGGAACGCCGCGCAGATCGCCATCGGCATGGGCTTCCACGTGACCCTGCTGGACCGCGACATCAACAAGCTCAAGGAAGCCGACAAGATCTTCGGTACGAAGATCCAGACCGTCGTCTCCAACGCCTTCGAACTCGAGAAGGCCTGCCTTGAGGCCGACCTCGTCATCGGCGCCGTGCTCATCCCGGGCGCCAAGGCGCCGAAGCTGGTCACCAACGAGCTCGTCTCGCGGATGAAGCCGGGAAGTGTTCTTGTCGATATCGCGATTGATCAAGGCGGTTGCTTCGAGGACTCGCGTCCGACCACCCACGCCGAGCCGACCTTCCCGGTCCACGGCTCGGTCTTCTACTGCGTCGCCAACATGCCCGGCGCGGTGCCCAACACCTCCACCTACGCGCTCACCAACGCGACGCTGCCGTACATCGTCGAGCTCGCGAATCGAGGCTGGGTCGAGGCGCTGCGCCGTGACCCCGCGCTCGCCAAGGGCCTCAACACCCATGACGGCAAGGTGGTTTACCGCGAGGTCGCAGAGGCGCACGGGCTGGAGCACGTGGAGCTGGAGTCGCTGCTCGGCTGAGCCGCGCCGGGCCGGCCCGCGCGGCTAAGTCACCTTTTCGTAAAGGCGATACGTCAACACGGCCCGTCAACCTCGCCCACCCGGCCGGACCTTGCCCGACAAGGTCCGGCCGAGTGTGTGTATGGTCACTTTGCGGCTCTCGGTCAACTCGCCTCGAACGTAACCCTTGAACCGATTCGTACACCGGTGAAACCTGCCGTGCGACGGCCGTACGCCCTTGACAGAGGGATGTTTCATTGCCGACACATCCTGCCGGGTCCGGCGGATTGTGTTGCTGCGGACGCCCGACACGCCATAGAGTCGCCAACCGTCGGCATGGTGCCACGCTGACCTGTCTAGAAGTTTCCTGGTCACCAAGGAGGTAAGACGACTTGTGAATGAGTCGACATTTTCTCCCGGGGGTGGTCAACCAGGAATGCCTGCACGGGCCGAGCGCCCCGCGGGGTTCGAGGCTGTCGGCTCCGTAGCGGTGCGCACCTTCGCAGCCCAACAGAGTCACTTGAAGTCAGGTGTGACTCAGCCAGCACACCAGAGCATGGATGGCCATCACGTGAACGCCATGGCCGGCGACGGAAGTGGCGCGCCCCACAACCACTTCGCCGACTACGACGAACTGCCCGACGGGCACTTCTACGATCCCGACGCGGAGTACGAGCCCGACCCCGAGTACGCGGCCACGCTCGCGCCCGACGCTGCCCGCCAGCGCCGTGAGCGCATCGGCCCGACCGGACGGCCGCTGCCGTACTTCCCGATCCCGGGTCCGCTGACCGACCACGGTCCCGCGAAGATCATCGCGATGTGCAACCAGAAGGGCGGCGTCGGCAAGACGACGTCGACCATCAACCTGGGTGCCGCGCTCGCGGAGTACGGACGCCGAGTCCTGCTCGTGGACTTCGACCCGCAGGGCGCGCTGTCGGTCGGTCTCGGCGTCAATCCGATGGAGCTCGACCTCACCGTCTACAACCTGCTCATGGAGCGGGGCATGGCGGCGGACGAGGTGCTCCTGAAGACCGCGGTCCCCAACATGGACCTGCTCCCGAGCAACATCGACCTGTCGGCCGCCGAGGTACAGCTGGTGTCCGAGGTCGCGCGCGAGTCCACGCTGCAACGGGCGCTCAAGCCGCTGATGGCCGACTACGACTACATCGTGATCGACTGTCAGCCCTCGCTCGGCCTGCTCACCGTGAACGCCCTGACGGCGGCTCACAAGGTGATCGTGCCGCTCGAGTGCGAGTTCTTCGCCCTGCGTGGCGTGGCGCTGCTGACGGAGACGATCGAGAAGGTCCAGGAGCGGCTCAACCCGGAGCTGGAGCTCGACGGGATCCTCGCCACGATGTACGACTCGCGCACCGTGCACAGCCGTGAGGTGCTCGCGCGTGTCGTCGAGGCGTTCGACGATCACGTCTACCACACGGTCATCGGCCGCACGGTCCGCTTCCCGGAGACCACGGTCGCCGGTGAACCGATCACCACGTACGCCTCCAACTCCGTCGGTGCCGCCGCCTATCGCCAGCTCGCCAGGGAGGTGCTCGCCCGGTGTCACGCCGAGTGAGTCTGCCGGGGGCCGACGAACTGTTCCGTACGACAGGGGGGATGGCGCTTCAGGCGTCCACTCCCCGGCGCCAGGCCAACGGCGAGGCCCGGGTGCCGGCTCCGGCGGGGGAGAGCGACGGCGCCGCCGCGGAGGACGCGCCGCAGTCGGTGCCCGCGCAGGGCGGTGACGGCGACGGGGCCGAGCATGCCGCGGCCGACGCGGAGTCGGTCGATGCCGGAGAGTCGCGAAACCGGGCCGCCGCCGCGGAGCGCTCCGCGCGACGTCAGGGGCCGCAGGAAGGTTCTGGCGCGGCGGCGGCCGCCAACGCGTCCGCGGCGCCGCGCAAGCAGCGCGGCGGACGGGCCGCCGCGCGCCGGCCCAGCGGCCGGGAGCGGCACGACGAGAAGATCACCGTGTACGTGTCCGCCGAGGAACTCATGGACCTGGAGCACGCACGTCTGGTGCTCCGCGGTGAGCACGGGCTGGCGGTCGACCGCGGGCGCATCGTGCGCGAGGCGGTGGCCGTGGTGCTGGCCGACCTGGAGTCCCGTGGGGACGCGAGCATCCTCGTACGCCGGCTCCGTGGGCGGTAGCGGTAGCCTGCGGGGGCTATGACCTCGAACGACCTTCCCGCCCCCGCGTCCGGCTCCGCCGGCCGTCGGCGTGCGTTGGGGCGGGGCGCTCCGCGGGTCGAGCCGGTTTCTTCGTCTCCTGCGGAGAGCTTGTCGGTGGCTGAGGCCGAGTCTTCGGCATCCGCCGGTGGGCCGTTGTGCCCACCCGTTCCTCCCCCAGTGCCTGAAGGGCCTGGGGGGACCCCCAGCGGAACGCCTGCCCACAACGGCGGCGGCGATGGCCCGGAACCGCCTGCTGCCGAACCCGAAGGGCCCGAGGTCGCCCCACCGCCGGAGGCAGTCTCCGACTCCCAGGAACCCGGCGACGGTGTCTTCAAGGTTCGGCTGTCCAACTTTGAGGGCCCCTTCGACCTTCTCCTCCAGCTGATCTCGAAGCACAAGCTCGACGTGACCGAGGTGGCCCTCTCCAAGGTCACCGACGAGTTCATGGCGCACATCAGGGCGATGGGTCCGGACTGGGACCTCGATCAGACGACCGAGTTCCTGGTCGTCGCGGCCACGCTGCTCGATCTGAAGGCGGCGCGTCTGCTGCCCTCCGCGGAGGTCGAGGACGAGGCGGACCTCGCCCTCCTGGAGGCGCGGGACCTGCTCTTCGCTCGGCTGCTGCAGTACCGCGCCTACAAGCAGATCGCCGACATCTTCAGCCGCCGGCTGGACGAGGAGGCGCGCCGCTATCCCCGTACGGTCGGACTGGAGCCCCACCACGCCGAGCTGCTGCCCGAGGTCGTCATCAGCATCGGGGCGGAAGGGTTCGCCAAGCTCGCCATCAAGGCGATGCAGCCCAAGCCCAAGCCGCAGGTGTACGTCGACCACATCCACGCGCCGCTGGTCAGCGTGCAGGAGCAGGCCGGGATCGTGGTGGCGCGCCTGAAGGAACTCGGCGAGGCCAGCTTCCGCTCGCTGATCGAGGACACCGAGGACACGCTGACGGTCGTAGCCCGCTTCCTGGCGCTGCTGGAGCTGTACCGGGAGAAGGCCGTGGCGCTGGAGCAGGAGACCGCCCTCGGGGAGCTGATGGTGCGCTGGACCGGTGGGGAGGGGGACGCGGAGCCGATGGTGACCGACGAGTTCGACCGGCCGCCCGAGCCGCCCAAGGAGGAGAAGAAGGCGTGAGCGAGGAGATCACCGAGCTGCCGGCCGGGCTGCGTGCCGTCGCCGATCTGGAGCTGAAGCCCGCCCTGGAGGCTGTCCTCATGGTCGTCGACGAACCCGCGACCGTGGAGCACCTCGCGAAGATACTGGAGCGGCCCAAGCGGCAGATCACCAAGGCGCTGCGGGAGCTGGCCGACGACTACACCGTGCAGAGGCGCGGCTTCGAGCTGCGGCTCGTCGCCGGCGGCTGGCGTTTCTACACCCGCCCCGAGTTCGCGCCCGCCGTGGAGCGGCTCGCCCTGGAGGGCCAGACCGCCCGGCTCACGCAGGCGGCACTGGAGACGCTGGCGGTCGTGGCGTACCGGCAGCCGGTCAGCCGCAGCCGCGTCTCGGCGGTGCGCGGAGTGAACTGTGACGGGGTCATGCGGACCCTCCTCCAACGGGGTCTCGTCCAGGAGGCGGGCACGGAACCCGAAACAGGTGCGATCCTGTACACGACGACGAACTACTTTCTGGAGCGGATGGGCCTACGCGGTCTGGACGAGCTCCCGGAGCTCGCGCCCTTCCTCCCGGAGGCGGAGGCGATCGAGGCCGAGACCCAGGAAGGGGTGCCGTCGTTCGACCCGGACGCACCCGATGCGCCCGGTGCAGACGACGCAGACGACTAGACGGAACTTTGATGCGAAGCAGCGGCAGCGGCAAGAGTGGCGGGACCGGCGGGCGGGGTAACAACCGCGGTGCCGGCAACAACAGGGACCAGAAGCAGGGGCAGGGCCAGGGTCAGGGCCGTCCCAGCAAGCCCCGCCCCGAGGAGCGCCGCTACGACGTGGGCCCCGGCGGAAGCCATGAGGGCCCGAAGTCCGGGCGCGGCAGCTCCGCGCGCGGGGGCGCCAAGGGCGGGCCCAAGCAGGGCCAGGGCGCCGGGCGGGGGCGCTGGGCTCCGGCCACGTCCCGTGAGTACGACGCGCGGGCCGAGGAGCGCAACCGCGAGCGGTACGCGGGCAAGAAGGACGTCAAGCCGCCCAAGACCTTCCCGGGCGCCGAGCAGGAGGGCGAACGGCTGCAGAAGATCCTCGCGCGCGCGGGCTACGGCTCCCGGCGTGCCTGCGAGGAGCTCATCGAGCAGGCGCGGGTCGAGGTCAACGGCGAGATCGTCCTGGAGCAGGGCAAGCGGGTCGACCCGGAGAAGGACGAGGTCAAGGTCGACGGGCTGACCGTCGCCACGCAGTCGTACCAGTTCTTCTCGCTGAACAAGCCCGCCGGTGTCGTCTCGACGATGGAGGACAACGAGGGGCGTCAGTGCCTCGGTGACTACGTGACGAACCGCGAGACGCGGCTCTTCCACGTCGGGCGGCTCGACACCGAGACCGAGGGCGTCATCCTGCTCACCAACCACGGCGAGCTGGCGCACCGGCTGACCCACCCCAAGTACGGCGTGAAGAAGGTCTACCTCGCGCACATCACGGGCCCGATCCCGCGTGACCTGGGCAAGCAGCTCAAGGACGGCATCCAGCTGGAGGACGGCTACGCGCGCGCGGACCACTTCCGGGTCGTCCAGCAGACCGGCAAGAACTACCTCGTGGAGGTCACTCTGCACGAGGGGCGCAAGCACATCGTGCGCCGCATGCTCGCGGAGGCCGGCTTCCCGGTCGACAAGCTGGTGCGCGTGGCCTTCGGCCCGATCACCCTGGGCGACCAGAAGTCGGGCTGGCTGCGACGGCTGTCGAACACCGAGGTCGGGATGCTGATGAACGAAGTCGATCTCTAGAAACCGGTACGTGACGGCCGGTCCCGGATTTTCTTTCGGGCCGGCCGATTCGTTTTCGCGCTCCCCGCGGTCTTTATCGGTGACGGAGGGAGCGGCATGGCTGCGACGACGACGGACCGCGAGGAGTTCGTACGGCTGACGGATCCGTACCGGCGGGAGCTGCTGGCGCACTGCTACCGGATGCTGGGCTCGGTCGACGAGGCCGAGGACCTGGTGCAGGAGACGTATCTGCGGGCGTGGCGGTCCTACAACGGCTACGAGGGCCGGGCCTCGCTGCGGACCTGGCTGCACCGGATCGCCACCAACACGTGTCTGACGGCGCTGGAGAGCCGTACGCGCCGTCCGCTGCCCCGCGGGCTCGGGGCGCCCTCAGAGGCGCCTGAGGAGCCGCTGAGGGCGCCTGCGACGGACGTTCCGTGGCTGCAGCCGCTGCCGGATTCGCTCATCGATCCCGCTACCGTCGTCGCCGCGCGCGGCAGTCTGCGGCTCGCGCTCGTCGCCGCGCTGCAGAACCTGCCCGCGCGGCAGCGGGCCGTGCTGATCCTGCGGGACGTGCTGGCATGGCGGGCGGCCGAGGTCGCCGCGTTCCTCGGGACCTCGACGGCGGCCGTGAAAAGCACCCTCCAACGCGCGCGTGCCCGGCTCGACGAGCTGGCCCCGGACGAGGACCTCGTCGTGGAGCCGGAGGGCGCGGCCGACCGCGACGTGCTCGACCGGTATGTGGCCGCCTTCGAGAACGCCGACATGGACGCGCTGGTCGGGCTGCTCCAGGACGGCGTCGAACTGGAGATGCCGCCCTATCTGGAGTGGTTCAGCGGGAGGAAGAACGTGCTGCGGTTCCTGGAGCCGCGGGTGGGCGAGAAGGGTCTCGTCCGGATGCTGCCCACGCGCGCGAACGGACAGCCGGCGGCGGCGATGTACAAGCGGGAAGCGGACGGCGTCTACCGGGCGCACTCGATGCAGGTGCTCACGGTGTCGGACGGCGCGGTCGCGCGGATGACCGTCTTCTTCGATCCGGGACTCTTCGACCGCTTCGGGATGCCGGAGGTGGTCTCGTGAACTCCGGGGAGCTGTTGGAGCGTTCACTCGCCTACGCGCTGGGGTGCGTGGCCGGGGTGGAACGGGCGGGACTGGGGCGCCGGACGCCGTGTGCGGAGTGGGACCTGGAGGATCTGCTCGGGCATCTCGGTGACTCGCTGGACGCGCTGCACGAGGGGCTGACCGGCGGACGGGTCGGACTGTTGCCCACGCGTCCTGGAGCCGACCCGGCGTGCGGTGTGCGCACGCGCGCGTGCGCGGTGCTTGGCGCCTGGGCGGCGTCCGGTCGCCGCGACCGGGTCCTGGTCGGCGAACGGCCGCTGGACGTGCGGGTGATGGCCGCCGTGGGTGCCGTCGAGATCGCCGTGCACGGCTGGGACGTGGCCCAGGCCTGCGGGCGGCCACGGCACATTCCTGGCCCGCTCGCGGTCGAGCTGCTGCCCGTCGCCCGGCATGTCGTGGCGGACGCGGACCGGGGAGTGCGGTTCGCCGCGCAGCTCGCCGTGCCCATGTCCGCGCGGCCGGAAGCACGGCTGCTGGCATTCCTCGGGCGCCGCGATTCCTTTCCGGAGTGAGCCCGGTCTGCCTTCCGTGAGTGACCTCAAGAACTCACGGAAGGCACTGTCATGACCGAGACCCTCAAGGTCCCCCTCAGCACGAAGAGCACCGAGCCCACCGCGAAGGCACCACCCCTGCGCGCGTGGACGGTGATCCTCGCCGGGCTCGGGGCCCTGCTGTGCTCCCTGGACGTCGTGGTCGTCGCCACCGCGCTGCCCGCGCTGCGGGCCGACTTCGGGGCGAGCCTGTCCCAGCTGGAGTGGACGATCAACGCCTACAACCTCGTCTTCGCCTGTCTGACCCTGACCGGCGCCGCGCTCGGCGACTGCTTCGGGCGGCGGCGCATGTACGTCGCAGGGCTCGCCCTCTTCACCCTGGCCTCCGCCGCCGCGGCCCTCGCGAGCGGCCCGGGCCAGCTGATCACCGCGCGCGTGGTGCAGGGCGCCGGGGCGGCCGTACTCCTCCCGCTCACCCTGACCCTCATCAGCGAGGCGTTCCCGGCCGAGAAGCGGGGCGTGGCGATCGGGGTGTGGGGCGGGGTGACCGGGCTCGGCGTCGCGGCCGGACCGGTACTGGGCGGGGCCGTCACCGAGGGCCTGTCCTGGCAGTGGATCTTCTGGCTGAACGTACCCATCGGTCTGGCGATGCTGCCCCTCGCCGCCACCAAGCTGCGCGAGAGTTATGGCACCCGGCCCCAACTCGACATCGTGGGGCTGGTGTTGGTGGCCGTCGGGCTGACGGGCCTGGCCTGGGCTCCGGTGCGGGCGCCCGAGGTGGGCTGGGGGAGCGCCGAGACGCTGGCCGCGCTGGCCGTCGGTGTCGTGTTCGTGGCGGCCTTCCTCAGGTGGGAGTGGAAGGGTGCCCGCTATCCCATGCTGCCGTTGGAGTACTTCCGACGGCGCTCCTTCTCCACCGCCAACGCCTCGGCCTTCATGCTGTTCGCGTCGCTGCTCGGCGCCCTCTTCATGACCACGCAGCTCTTCCAGCTCGGGCTCGGCTACAACCCGCTGGAGGCGGGTGTGCGGATCCTCGTCTGGAACGCCACGCCGCTCCTGATCGCGCCGATCGCCGGAGCCCTCGCGGACCGGTACGGGACCCGGCCCTTCATGCTGGGCGGCCTGGTGTTGCAGGCGACCGGCCTCGCACTGCTGGCCTGGCAGGTCGAACCGGGGGTCGGATACGACCGTCTCGTCGGCCCGCTGATCATCGCCGGCGTCGGCATCTCCATGGTCTTCCCGAGCGTGGCCAACGCGGTGACCGCGTCCGTGCCGCTCGGTGACGCCGGTGTGGCGGCCGGGGTCAACAACGCGCTGCGCGAGCTGGGCGGGGTCTTCGGAGTGGCCGTCGCCGCGGCCGTGTTCACGACGTACGGCGGCTACGCCACACCGGAGACCTTCGTCGACGGAGCGGGTCCGGCGCTGTGGGTGACGGCGGGGATCGCGGCGATCGGAGCGGCGGCTGCGGCGTTCGCACCGTCGCGCGGGGCCAGTTGAGGGGATTGCACAGTCCCGTCGCCCCCTTTATAGTCGTGGTGACTATTAGTCGCACTGACCATAAAGGGGGCGAGCGGATGTGACCGTGCCGACCGGCTACGACAAGTACGCGCACGAACCCTTCGCCGTCACCGTCGACCTCGCCGTCCTGACCCTGCGCGCGGGCGCACTGCACGTGCTGCTCGTCGAGCGCGGGCAGGAGCCGTACGCCGGACAATGGGCGCTGCCCGGCGGCTTCGTGCAGCCCGACGAGTCGGCGGAGACGGCGGCCCGGCGTGAACTCGCCGAGGAGACCGGTCTGGTGGACGTCTCCGGGCTGCATCTGGAGCAGCTGCGGACCTATAGCGAGCCCGACCGCGACCCTCGGATGCGGGTCGTGTCCGTGGCGTTCGCGGCGCTGCTGCCGAACGCGCCGGAGGCGCATGCCGGCAGCGACGCGGCGCAGGCGCGCTGGGTGGAATGTGACATGGCACAGCCTCAGGTGGAATGTGACATGGCACAGCCCCTCGCCTTCGACCACGACCGCATCCTGGCCGACGCCCACGACCGCGTCGGCGCCAAGCTCGAGTACACCTGCCTCGCCACCGCCTTCTGCCCGCCCGAGTTCACCCTCGGCGAGCTGCAGCAGGTCTACGAGGCCGTGTGGGGCACCGCGTTGGACCGGCCCAACTTCCGGCGCAAGGTGCTCGCCACGCCGGGCTTCGTCGAACCGGTCCCCGGCGCCGCCCGCTTGACCGGTGGCCGCGGCAAACCGGCCGCGCTGTACCGCGCGGGCACCGCCACGGCCCTGCATCCGCCCCTCCTCCGACCGTCCCGGGAAGGACGCCCCGTATGACCGCCACGACCGTCGCCAAGCGCGCCGCCACCGGAGCCCTCACCGGACTCGCCCTCGGCGACGCGCTCGGCTTCCCCACCGAGTTCAACGACGTGCCGTCGATCCTCGCCAAGTTCGGCCCCTGGCGGGAGATGGGGCTGCCGAGGCCCGCGATCGTCACGGACGACACGCAGATGACGCTGGCGTTGGGGAAGGGGCTGCGGGCGGCGATGGACCGGGGAGTGCTCGAACCGTCGGCGATGGCCGAGTCCGTACGGCAGGAGTTCATCGCCTGGAACCGCTCCCCGGAGAACAACCGGGCGCCCGGCAACACCTGCATCCGGGCGTGTGTCCTGCTGGAGGACGACCGCCCCTGGCAGCAAGCCAGCCAGATCGACTCCAAGGGCTGCGGCGCCAACATGCGCGTGGCGCCCCTCGGTCTCATCTCCGGCCTCAGCGACGAACAGCGCGCGGGCGCCGCCCAGTTGCAGTCCGCGCTCACTCACGGGCACCCGACGGCACTCGCCGCGTCCGACCTCACCGCGCATGCCGTACGTCTGCTGGCGCAGGGCGCCGAGCCCACCGGACTGGTCGGGCTGCTGCGGTCGTACGCCCTGGAGCACCGCTCCACATACCACCACCGCTGGCTCGGCGACCTGTGGACGCGGGGCCAGGACCCGACGGCCGAGCACTTCATCGCGCGCGGCTGGGACGAGTGCCTGGCCGTGCTCGACCGTCTCCAGGACGCGGTACGAACCGTGTCGCCGGAGACCGACCCGTGCCTGGCCACCGGTGCGGGCTGGATCGCCGAAGAGGCCCTGGCGACCGGACTGTTGTGCTTCCTGCTCTTCGTCGACGAACCCCTGACCGCCCTGCGCCGCGCCGCCTGCTCCTCCGGCGACTCGGACTCCATCGCCTGCCTCGCGGGCGCGTTCGCCGGCGCATACCTCGGCGCCGACGCATGGCCCACGGAGTGGGCCGACCGAATCGAGTACCGAGGCGACCTGCTCACCCTCGGAGCCCTCTGGGACGCTTGACCCATGATCGACGCCCTGGACATCGACCTGACACCCGTGGTGGCCGAGCAGCCCGACCCGCTGCTGTTCGCCACCGTCTCCGGAGCCCACCTGTACGGCTTCCCGTCCCGCGACTCGGACGTGGACCTGCGGGGCGTGCATCTGCTGCCGGCCGCCGATCTGGTCGGACTGCGGGAGCCCGAGGAGACCCGGTCCAGGATGTGGGACCGGGACGGCGTCGAGATGGACCTCGTCACACACGACCTGCGCAAGTTCGTACGGCTGATGCTGCGCCGCAACGGCTACGTGCTGGAGCAGTTGCTGTCGCCGCTCGTCGTGCACACCACCGACGCCCACCGGGAACTCGCCGCCCTCGCACCCGGCGTCCTCACCAGCCACCACGCCCACCACTACCGAGGCTTCGCGGTGACACAGTGGCGGCTGTTCGAGAAGACCGGCGAACTCAAGCCGCTGCTCTACACGTTCCGTGTGCTGCTCACCGGCATCCATCTGATGCGCAGCGGCGAGGTGCGGGCCCATCTGCCCACACTGCTCACGGAGATCGCCGAGGCACCGGCCTACGTACCGGAGCTGATCACGGCGAAGGCGGAACAGGAGCACGGGGCGGCCGATGTCGATCACGCGCGCGTGCAGGGCGACATCGAGCGGCTGCATGGAGTGCTGGACGAGGCGCAGGCGGCGTCAGTCCTGCCGGATGTTCCGGCCGTGTACGACGCCCTGCACGATTTCGTCGTACGGATCCGGCTGGAGGGCTGACGCCCGGCGGGCGCGGGCGAGGAAGTCCTCGATGCGGCGGTGGTCCGGTTCGGCGGGGAGTGGGCTGTGCCGGTACGCCTCGTCCGTCTCCGTCGCCAGGCGGGTCATCCAGGACTCGACCTCGGGCCAGGGGACCTCACCGCGTTTCACCGCCAGCAGTGGTTCGCGGCGGTCGCCGACGTCGATCGTGAGCTCGCCCGTGCGCAGCAGGTCGCGGGCGCTCATCAGCAGGCGCAGCAGATGCATGGCGTGCTTCCAGCGCGGGGCGCCGTGATTGCGGACGTCGGCGTCGAGCTTGTGGCGCTGGTCCAGGGAGTACCGGGCGAATGTCTCGTGGGCCTGGCGGGAGAGGAACGCGCCGCGCAGGGCGATCAGCTCGCGGCCCGTGTCGTCGACGTACTCCACGAGCGGGGAGTGCAGGCACTCCAGGACGTTCGGGTTGGCGCGCAGGGCCAGCTCGCAGAAGCGCTCCAGCTCCCAGCTGAACTGCTCCTCGGCCGGTCCCTCCACATGGGTCGGCGGCTTCTCGAACCGCCAGAAGAGGGGAGTGGGTGCCGCGTATACGCCCCGGCGGTCGGTGTCGCTGGCGTCCGTGGCCAGGCCGAAGGCGCGCGAACCCATCACGCAGGAGTAGATCGTGTGGTCGCGCACCAGGGCCTCGGGCTGCATGCCCGGCAGCGTACGCGGCGGTTCACGCGAGGCGGATCGAATTTCCGTCCACGGTGATCTGCTTCTCGGGCAGCGCCTTCGTCGCCGGGGGGTTCTTCACCGAGCCGTCCTCGATGCTGAACTTGCTGCCGTGGCAGGTGCAGTTGATGGTGCCGCCCGAGACGCTCGCCACGGGACACTGCTGGTGGGTGCAGATGTTCGAGAAGGCCTTGAAGTCGCCTTCCTTGGGCTGGGTCACGACGACCTTCTCGTCCTTGAAGATCGTGCCGCCGCCGACCGGGATGTCGGACGTCTTCGCCAGCTCCTGACCGGGGGAGGCGTTCTCCTCCGCGGAGTCGCCCCCGTCGTCGCCGTACTCGCTGCAGCCCACGAGAAGCGCCGCCGCGCCCGTGGCGAGGAGCACCGTGCGCCGGGTCGGATCAGGGGTCATGTCGTCACTCCGAAGGTGCGGAAGAACCAGAGGGCGGAGGTCAGCCAGACGATCGTCAGGACGGTGAAGACAAGCCCGCCGACGATCGGCAGCAGCCAGTTGGGGAGGCGCTCCGAACGGAGCAGCAGCATCTTGGCACTGAAAGCACCGAAGAAGAAGCAACCCAGGATGGAGTGCCACAAAACCCTCGTTTCGTACGTCTGATAGCCCAGCGCATACAGGCAGTGCACCGCAACCGGAACAGACACCAAAAACGCCACCCGCCCCGACCAGCGGTGCAGCGCCGACGACCAGCCGGGGCCCGGCAGCTTGCCGTACACCATCAGCGCCGAGACGACCTGGACGAGCGCGAAGAAGATCGCCGCCGTCGCCAGCCATGACTTCACCGCCCCCGTGCTGCTGAATCCGGCGAGGTTGAAGGCGGTCCCCGCCGGGTCGTGGACCTTGCCGTACACCCCGAGGGCGATCGCCACCGCGGCGGCGACCAGCGCCGGGACCAGATAGCGGGCCGGGTGCGGGCGGCGGTGGCCGGGCTCGGGCGAGGGAAAGTCCTGGGTGGCGGCGTTCGGGTCGACGGTCATTGCTCGACTCCCGTGAGCAGAGGATCAGGGGGTGACTGGCCGGGCCGTGAGCTGCTCTCCGTCGACCGTCACCGCACCGGTCTCCGGGTCGATCCGTGGTGCGGGGGAGGGCTCGCCGTCGACAGTGAGGATGCCGACCTGCTGCCGGCCGCCCTGCCGTACGATCCAGCCCCCGTCGACGTCGGCGTCGCCGGCCCTGCCGGTCGCCCGGTACAGCCCGTCCGGCTTCTTGGCCCGGCCGGCGGTGAAGTCGTAGTGCCCGCCGTCGACGTCGACGGTGCCGCTGATCTGCTTGCCCTCGAGGGTGCCGTTGAGCTTCGCGCCGTTCTTGCCGGTGAGCCGCATGGTGCCGTCGTCCTCGACGTCGCCCTTCAGCCACGACTCCTTGTCGCGGCCGTCGCAGAAGTACGCGACCGCCTTGCCATCACGCAGGGAGACGGCGACGGAGGCGGAGTCGTCCGTCGTGCGGCCCGTGTAGTCGGCGTCGGGCACGGGAGTCCGGGAGGGCGTGGGGGAGGGGGACGCGGTCGTCTTCGTGGGCGTCGGGGAGGCCTTCGGCGAAGGCGACTCCTCCGTGTACGAGGACGACGCGCTCTTCGACCCCGTCGTCGCGTTGAGCGACAGCATGAACAAGCCGAGCACCAGTCCCGCGAGAAGAGTGAACAGTGGTCCGGAGCGCTTCATGACGGCCTCCCCCGAGGCGAGCTTCCTGCCCCATGAGAGCGGACCCGACGGGCCGGCGTCCAGAGGCGCACAGGGGCGTTCTGACCCCAAGTGGCGGAATAGGGTGATTCGGGGGACATTGACGGGCCTGATGCCCCGTCTCAGCGGGCGGGCGCCCCGCCACCGCTCGACCGGGGCTGACTACGCTGGACGGGCCAGCGATCCGTACATCAGCAAGGAGCCAAGCCGTGGCGGTACGAGCGGTCCGAGGCGCCGTCCAACTCGAGGTGGACGAGGCCGGCCACATGGACGAGCAGGTCGGAGCCCTGCTCACCGCCGTCCTGGAGCGGAACGACCTCACCGCGGACGACCTGATCAGCATCTGGTTCACGGCCACGCCCGACCTGCACTGCGACTTCCCGGCCGCCGCCGCCCGCAAGCTCGGCATCGTCGACGTACCGCTGATCTGCGCGCAGGAACTGGACATCCAGGGCGCCATGCCGCGAGTCGTCCGTGTCCTCGCGCACATCGAGTCCGACAAGCCCCGGGCCGACATCGCGCACGTCTACCTCGGCGCCGCGGCCGCCCTGCGTAAGGACATCGCCCAGTGAGGACCGCACTCGTCATCGGCACCGGCCTCATCGGCACCTCCGCCGCCCTGGCCCTGGCCAAGCGAGGCGTCGTCGTCCACCTCGCCGATCACAATCCGGAGCAGGCCCGGACAGCGGCCGCGCTCGGCGCCGGCTCGGACGAGGCGCCCGAGGGCCCCGTCGACCTCGCGATCGTCGCCGCCCCGCCCGCCCATGTGGCCGGGGTGCTCGCCGACGCCATGCGCCGGGGCGTGGCCCGCGGCTACCTCGACGTGGCCAGCGTCAAGGGCGGCCCCCGCCGCGAACTCGAGGCGCTCGGTCTCAACCTGTCGTCGTACATCGGCACCCACCCCATGTCGGGCCGTGAGAAGTCCGGCCCGCTGGCCGCGACCGGTGATCTCTTCGAGGGCCGCCCCTGGGTGCTCACGCCGACCCGGGACACCGACACCGAGGTGCTGAACCTCGCCCTGGAACTGGTCTCGCACTGCCGCGCGGTGCCGGTCGTCATGGACGCCGACGCCCACGACCGCGCCGTCGCCCTGGTCTCCCACATGCCCCACCTGGTCTCCAGCATGGTCGCCGCACGTCTGGAGAACGCCGACGAGGCGGCCGTACGACTGTGTGGGCAGGGCATCCGCGATGTGACCCGGATCGCCGCGTCCGACCCCGGTATGTGGATCGACATCCTCTCCGCGAACCCGGGGCCGGTCGCCGACCTCCTCGCCGACGTCTCCGCCGACCTCGACGAGACGGTCCGCGCCCTGCGCGCCCTGCAGTCCTCCGACGACGCCAAGCGCCGCGAGGGCAGCGCCGGCATCGAGGACGTCCTGCGCCGGGGCAACGCCGGCCAGGTCCGGGTCCCCGGCAAGCACGGGGCCGCGCCGCAGGTGTACGAGGTCGTGGTCGTGCTCATCGACGACCAGCCCGGGCAGCTGGCCCGCATCTTCGCCGACGCGGGACGGGCCGGGGTCAACATCGAGGACGTACGCATCGAGCACGCGACCGGGCAGCAGGTCGGTCTGATGCAGCTGATGGTGCAGCCACAGGCGGCCCCCGTGCTGACGGCGGCGTTGCGGGAGCGGGGCTGGGCGATCCGGCAGTAGCCCGCGCCCCAAAGGGGCGCGGGGAACTGCGCGACCAGCCCCGACGAGCCCGCAGACGATCGACAGCCCGAGCCCCCGCGGCGGAGCCGTATATCGGCACAACCCGCGGAGCGCTCCGCCGTGGGCCGGACGAGTGACCCGAACCCAGTAACCTTGTGCGGGGCACGATCGCGCCCCGCTCACTCCCACCGCACCGCACCAGGAAGGTGTCCATCCGTGGAAAACGGCGCCGCCCCGACCGCCCCGGCCGTGATTGTCGCCATCGACGGCCCCTCCGGCACGGGCAAGTCGAGCACGTCCAAGGCCGTGGCCGCGCAGCTGGGCCTGAGCTACCTGGACACCGGCGCCCAGTACCGGGCGATCACCTGGTGGATGGTGACCAACGGGATCGACACCGACGACCCGTCGGAGATCGCCGCCGCGGCCGGAAAGCCGGAGATCGTCTCCGGTACCGACCCGGACAACCCGACGATCACGGTCGACGGCACGGACGTCGCCGGGCCGATCCGCACCCAGGAGGTCACCGCCAAGGTCAGCGCGGTCAGCGCGGTGCCCGAGGTGCGGGCGCGGATCACCGAGCTGCAGCGCTCGATCGCGGCCTCCGCCGCACGGGGCATCGTCGTCGAGGGCCGCGACATCGGTACGACGGTGCTGCCCGACGCCGACCTGAAGATCTTCCTCACCGCCTCCCCGGAGGCGCGTGCCGCCCGCCGCAGCGGTGAGCTCAAGGGGTCGGACGTCCACTCGACCCGTGAGGCGCTGCTGAAGCGGGACGCGGCCGACTCCAGCCGCAAGACCTCGCCGCTGGCGAAGGCCGACGACGCGGCCGAGGTGGACACCTCCGACCTCACACTCCAGCAGGTCATCGAGTGCGTCGTCACCCTCGTCGAGGAGAAGCGAGCAGCGAAGTGACGGCATCATCGGAGCGGGGCGCGGAGGTCGGGCGGCGTATCGGCGTCGGCCTGATGTACGGGCTGTGGAAGCCGCGCGTCCTGGGCGGCTGGCGGGTCCCCGCGACCGGCCCGGTGATCCTCGCCGTCAACCACTCGCACAACATCGACGGCCCGATGGTCATCGGCGTGGCGCCCCGGGCCTCGCACTTCCTGGTCAAGAAGGAAGCGTTCGTCGGCCCGCTCGCCCCCTTCATGCGGGCCGTCGGCCAGCTGGAGGTGGACCGCTCGACCGCCGACCGTACGGCCATCACCCAGGCCCTGGACGTGCTGGCGGCCGGCGGTGTGCTCGGCATCTTCCCGGAGGGCACCCGGGGCGAGGGCGACTTCGCCGCGCTGCGATCCGGGCTCGCGTACTTCGCGGTGCGCAGCGGCGCCCCGATCGTCCCCGTCGCCGTCCTGGGAAGCACCGAGCGGCCCGGACGGTTGATAAAGGCGCTGCCCGCGCTGCGCTCCCGCATCGACGTCGTCTTCGGCGACCCTTTCGAGGCGGGCGACGGCAGCGGGCGGCGGACGCGCAAGGCGCTCGACGAGGCGACCGAACGCATCCAGAAGCAGCTCACCGCGCACCTGGAAAACGCCAGGCGCCTGACCGGGCGCTGAGCGACACTTGAGTAGTGGATCACCCGAGATCGGGGGAATCCACCGATCACCACACTGAACGAGGTACGGACTTCATGAACGACCAGATCCACTCCGACGGCTCGGGCGAGGAGCACGACCACGGAGCACTTGGCGACGCCGAGTACGCGGAGTTCATGGAGCTCGCCGTCGAGGAGGGCTTCGACCTCGAGGACGTGGAGGGCGCGATCGAGGCGGCCGGCCACGGCCCGTTGCCGGTGCTCGCCGTCGTCGGCCGGCCGAACGTCGGCAAGTCGACTCTGGTGAACCGCATCATCGGCCGCCGCGAGGCCGTCGTCGAGGACAAGCCGGGCGTCACCCGCGACCGTGTCACCTACGAGGCCGAGTGGGCGGGCCGCCGCTTCAAGGTCGTCGACACCGGCGGCTGGGAGCAGGACGTCCTCGGCATCGACGCCTCCGTGGCCGCGCAGGCCGAGTACGCCATCGAGGCCGCCGACGCCGTCGTGTTCGTCGTCGACGCCAAGGTCGGCGCGACCGACACCGACGAGGCGGTCGTACGACTGCTGCGCAAGGCCGGCAAGCCCGTGGTCCTCGCCGCCAACAAGGTGGACGGGCCGAGCGGTGAGGCCGACGCGGCGTACCTGTGGTCGCTCGGTCTCGGCGAGCCGTACCCGGTCTCCGCGCTGCACGGTCGCGGCACCGGCGACATGCTGGACCAGGTCCTGGAGGCGCTCCCTGAGGCGCCCGCGCAGACCTTCGGCACCGGGGTCGGCGGCCCGCGCCGCATCGCTCTCATCGGCCGCCCGAACGTCGGCAAGTCCTCACTGCTGAACAAGGTGGCGAACGAGGAGCGCGTCGTCGTCAACGAGATCGCGGGCACCACCCGCGACCCGGTCGACGAACTGATCGAACTCGGCGGCGTCATCTGGAAGTTCGTCGACACGGCCGGTATCCGCAAGCGCGTCCACCTCCAGCAGGGCGCCGACTACTACGCCTCGCTGCGCACCGCGGCCGCGGTGGAGAAGGCCGAGGTGGCGGTGATCCTCATCGACGCCTCCGAGAGCATCTCGGTGCAGGACCAGCGGATCGTGACGATGGCCGTCGAGGCCGGACGTGCGATCGTCCTCGCCTTCAACAAGTGGGACACCCTCGACGAGGAGCGCCGCTACTACCTGGAGCGGGAGATCGAGACCGAGCTCGGCCAGGTGGCGTGGGCGCCGCGGGTGAACGTCTCCGCGCGCACCGGCCGCCACATGGAGAAGCTGGTCCCCGCGATCGAGACGGCCCTCGACGGCTGGGAGACCCGCGTCCCGACCGGACGCCTCAACGCCTTCCTCGGCGAACTGGTCGCCGCCCACCCGCACCCCGTCCGTGGCGGCAAGCAGCCCCGCATCCTCTTCGGCACCCAGGCCGGCACCAAGCCCCCGCGGTTCGTGCTCTTCGCCTCCGGCTTCATCGAGGCGGGCTACCGGCGCTTCATCGAACGCCGGCTGCGCGAGGAGTTCGGCTTCGAGGGGACGCCGATCCATATCTCCGTGCGGGTGCGCGAGAAGCGCGGCAAGAAGAAGTAGACAGCGAAAGGGCGGCTCCGACCGGAGCCGCCCTTTCCCTTCACACCTCAGATGCCGCGCCGCGGCCCCGGCGGCAGCGCCGGCACATGGTGCATGCCCCCACCCTGCGGCCGGACCTGCCCGACCCGCTGCCACTGCGACTGCTGCCCGCCGCCGTGCCGGGTGCTGTACGCCCCCATGCTGTAGGCGCCGTACGAGCTGCTGCACGAACCCGGACCGGATCCGCCGTGGTCGAGATACCCGAACGCGACAAACCCGAACTCCTCCTCGCCCCTGCGGTCACCCGGCAACGTACGGAAGGACTTGACGTACTCGGCGTAGAGCGCGTCGTAGATCGGCGTGGCCGATGACCCACCCGAACTCTCCGCAGCCGCCCGAGCGGCCGGAATCGACGAGAAGGACGGGCGGCGGGGAACGTCGTATGCGTGCACGTATGTCCAAACGACACCAGGCCACAAGAGATGCGGCCGCAGAATCCGATATCGCAGGTCACTGATGCATTAGGGGCGCGCTTGATGCCGCTGAGGGGCGCGGGGAACTGCGCGACAAGCCACAACGAACCCGCAGCCGCCACTCAACAGCAAGTCCCCGGACAGTAGGCACTCACGTCCCGGCCAAAGGCAAAGCCGCAGCGACAAGCTTGCCGTTGGCCGCCGCTTTATCCAACGCATCCCGCAACAGATCCTCCCGCGGCTGCCGCCCAATCGCCCCCACAGGCGCCGCGAACATCAACACCTGCTGATGCTTGTTCGCGGCGGTCCGCCACCCATCCGTCACCTGCAACGGCTGATGCGCCTGCCACCAAGCGACCGGCTGCCCCCCGGAGGGTTGGAGCACCGCATGCAACTGCCCCATCGCCAGCAGCACCGACCAGCCGTGCAACACCGACGGCACCGACTCGATCGCCGTGAGCGGCATGAAACCCTGCTCGATGAGCAGCGGCAGAAAGTCGTCGCCGGCGCCCGTCGCACCGGGCCGCACGATGGGCGCGGTCGGCTCGACGACCAGCGCCGGGTGCAACTCACCGGCGATCAGGACGAGTCCGCTGGTCACGCCGAGCACGGCCTGCTCGGGGACGATCTTGTCGGGCTCCAGGTCCACCGTGTCGCCGCTGATGGAGCGCACCGCGCCCCGCAGTTGCTCCTCGGTGACCTGGACGACCTGCGAGGGCAGGCAGGTGGCGTGGGCGAAGGCGAGGACGGCGGTCTCGTCGCCGATGAACAGGACGGTGCTGGTGCGCTCCTGCTCGGAGTCGCCCGGGGTGCGGCAGGACGTGCAGTCGTAACTGCCAGGGGCGTTCTCTCCGGCGAGCAGCCGGTCGGCTTCATCGTCGCCGATCTCGGCGCGTACGTCGTCGCTGACGTCGAGCATGCGCGGCACGGGTGGCTCCCTCGGATGTGGTGCGTATCGGGACCGGGTGGCTCCCGGCCCGTGAACCGGGCGGGTCCCGGGCTCATGAAGAGACAACGGGCGATCTGTGGCGGGAGTCACGCTCCAAGGCGAACGGAGTCGAACCATCCGATGCGCTGGGTCACAGCGGGTCCGGAATCGGACACTCCCTGTCAAGTGCTGGGAAATCCAAGGAAGTTGGATCGGTGATGTGGGTCACAGATCATCTGGATGTCTGGTCGACAAATCCTGAAATTCACGAATGAAGTGGGTGTCCGAAAATCGCCGATACCCGAGGTAACGGCGAACTGGCCTGGAATGACAAGGAGTTGGTTGATACCACCCCACCGTCGTGCCGTACATTCCTCCGCCGTGTGCAACGAGCACCGCTCGGGAACGTCCGCCGGCCGCACCAAGCCAGCTCGTCGTACAGCCTCCGGCGGACGGGGCTGAGCGCGCCGACCGCGACCAATCGCGGGACGTGCGCCCGGCCTTGGGGGACCCCGGGTCCGTGGAGAGGGATTTCCATGTCCGATTGTGCCGATACCAACCGCGACAACGTCCGCAAGACGAGTACGACACGTACGACGGCGGTCCTCGCCGGGGCCGCTCTGCTCGCCCCCCTCGGACTGCTGGCCGCGAGCGGCAACGCCGCGGCGGCGGACGGCGGGGTCTGGGACCGCATCGCCCAGTGCGAGAGCGGCGGCAACTGGCACATCAGCACCGGTAACGGCTACTACGGCGGACTGCAGTTCGCCGCCGGCACCTGGCGCGCGTACGGCGGCACGGCCTACGCGCCTACGGCCGACCAGGCCTCCAGGGAACAGCAGATCGCGGTAGCCACCAAGGTCCAGCGCGCCCAGGGTTGGGGCGCCTGGCCGACCTGCTCGGCACGGGCCGGAGCGTACGGCAGCGCACCCGCGGCTCCCGCGACCGGCTCGGCCACGACGAAGGCGGCTCCGCCGAAGGCGCCGGAACGCTCGTCGACGACCCACACCGACCGCAGTGCGTCCCGCGGCGACTACACGGTCCGCCAGGGCGACACCCTGAGCGGCATCGCCGCCCGGTACGGGACCACCTGGCAGCGGATCCACGCCGCCAACAAGGCCGTCATCGGCAGTGATCCCGATGTGATCGTGCCCGGACAGCGCCTCGACATCTGAGCCGCCCCCTGCCCCGGGCACGGGGCCCCGCCTGGTGCGCCGACCGGGTGGGGCCCCTCGGCGCACCGGACGCGCCGCGGCGGCCGTACGCGGCGCACTGCTTAGCGTGAGCCGATGTACACCAAGCTGATCACGCTCGCCGTGGCGGCGCTGCTCGCCACCGTCACGCCGGCCGCCGCGCACGAGGTGCCGCCGCTGCCGGTCCCCGTTCCGCTGCTCGACACGCTGCTCGGCCCTCGTGAATGCGGCAAGGGCAAGTGGCCCTGGGGCTGCCTCGCCGAGTGCGAGAGCAGCGGGCGCTGGAACGTCAACTCCGGCAACGGCTTCTACGGAGGGTTGCAGTTCGGGCAGGCCACCTGGGAGGACTTCGGCGGCCTGAAGTACGCCCCGCGCGCGGATCTCGCCTCGCGCGAGGAGCAGATCGCCATCGCCCGGAAGGTGGTGGCCGTGCAGGGCTGGGAGGCCTGGCCCGTCTGCTCCAAGCGATACGGGCTCAAGGGCCGGATGCATGCCGTGCAGCGCGGCGACACGCTGACGTCGATCGCCCGCAGATACGGCGTCAGGGGCGGCTGGCAGGCGCTCCACAAGGCCAACAAGAAACGGCTCGGCCGCCGTCCCGACCAGCTGAAGGTGGACATACTGCTGGTCATCCCGGAGGGCGAGGACCGTGCGCAGGACCCGGCCCCCGGTCTCTTCGGTCCGCCGCTGCCCGACGCTGAAGTTCCCCCGCCTCGCCGCTGAACACGACGGCACCGCGGCGCAGTTCGTACCCGAGCGCCGTCCGGCCGTCGAGGGCGGGCGGCAGCCGCTGCTCGGCGACGACCACACACGCGTCGAGTGCGGCCAGCAGTTCGTACGTCCGTGCCGCGACCGTGGCGGACATGCCCTGCGTAGGTTCGTCGACGAGTACCACGCGCGCGCGTGCCAGCAGGGCGCGGGAGAGCGCGAGCATGCGCTGCTCGCCGCCGGAGAGGGTGCCGGCCCGGCGCGGCAGCAGGGGCGTCAGCTGAGGGTAGGCGTCAAGGGCGGGGGTCGCGTCGGCCGCCGCCAGTTCGAGGTTCTCGCGGACGGTGAGGGAGCCGAACACCGCCTGCCTTTCCGGGACCATGCACAGCCCGCGCCGGGCCCGTTCGAACGCCGGCGTCCGGGTCACGTCGACGCCGTCCCACACCACCGCGCCCCCGGACAGGGGCACGGTTCCGGCCAGGGCGCGCAGGGCCGTCGTACGGCCGGATCCGTTGCGGCCCAACAGGACGGTGAGGCCGGGGCCGGGGGCGGCGAGGGTGATGCCGTGCAGGGCTTCCAGGGGGCCGTAGCGCACGCGCCCGTGCCGCAGGGAGATCGTGGTGGTCATTGGCCGGCCGCCTCCAGCGTGTCCAGTACGCGGTCGGGCGGGCCGGAGGCGACGATGCGGCCCGCCGCCATGACGTGGACGACGTCGGCGAGGTCGGCGACCAGGTCGAGATCGTGCTCGACGACGAGCAGGGCGGTGCCGTCGGCGGCGAGGGCCTTCAGGATGCGGGCCAGCGCGGTCACTTCGGCGGTGTCCAGGCCCGCGGCGGGCTCGTCGAGCAGCAGCACGCGCGGGCTGCCCGCGAGGGCTCGGGCCAGCTCCACCCTGCGCAGGGTGCCGGTGGGCAGGCCCGCGGCGGGCAGTTCCCGGACCGGCCCGTCGAGACCGAGCAGCCGCAGCGCCCGCTCTACAGCCGCCTGATCGGCGATCCGCCCTTGCTCGGCGCCCACGCGAACATTTTCGGCCACGGTCAACGAGGGGAAAACGGCCAGTTGCTGGAACGTCCGTGCGATGCCGAGTCGGGTGCGGGCGTGGGCGGGCAGCCGGGTGATGTCCCGGTCGTCGAGCCGTACCTGGCCTTGTGCGGGGCGCAGGGTGCCGGCGAGGCAGTGGAACAGGGTGCTCTTGCCTGCGCCGTTGGGGCCGACGATGGCGGTGATCCGGCCTCGGGGGACGTCGAGGTCGATGTCGTCGAGTGCGGTGAAGCCGCCGTAGTCGGCGTGGAGGTGGCGGGTGGTGAGGACTGGTTTGGGGATCCCACCCGCACCACCCGTGACAGTTTCGTCGTCGGGTGCGGGTGGTTGCTGCGGGGACTGGGCGCTGATGTGGCCTGTGGGTAGTCCCTGGCGGAGCCTCGTGTCGGTTGTCGTAGCCGTGGCTGCACCGTCGGTGGTCGTCGCGGTCGTCGGTTCCGGGTGAGGGGTCCGGTCCTGTTCCGGTCGTTGTAGGCGCCACCGTAGAGCCACCCCCGCCGTCGTCAGTCCCGCGTTCCGCCGTGGCCGTAGGCGTCTCGTCGCCGTTCGCAGTGCCTCGTACGGTCCTCCGGGGAACCGGCCGACCAGTACTGCCAGTACGCCGATCAGGGCCGCTGCCACGCCGCCTCGCGCACCCGCGTCCAGGCCGACGAGGAGGGCGGCTGCCGCCAGTGCGCCCAGGGTGGAGTCGGCGCCCAGGACCACCACCGCCGCGAACCACAGCAGGCCGCGGACGGGGTCGTACGCGCCGGGGTCGAAGGCGCGGAGACCCATGCCGAGCATGCCGCCGCCGAGGGCGGCCAGGGCGGCGCCGGAGACGAAGGCCAGGAGTTTGAGGGACGGGACCTTTACGCCTGCCGCCGACGCGCCCGATTCGTGGTCGCGCATGGCCGCGAGGGCTCTGCCCGTACGGCCCCTGCGCAGCGCGTGCGTCGCGAGGAGCGCGGCTGCCAGCAGGGCCAACTCCAGGACGTAGTACGCGCGGTCCCCGTCGAAGCCGGCCGGGCGGTCCAGTGAGAGGCCCGACGTGGCGTACGGCTGCGCGAACACGAAGCGGCTCACGCCCACGCCGACCGCGAAGGTCGCCAGCGCCAGCGCCAGGCCCTGGCGGCTGATCGCCGGCCAGCCGGTGAGCAGGCCCAGGGGCGCGACCAGGAGCACCGCCACCGCCAGCGCGGCCAGTTCCGGCAGGCGGGGCAGACCGGGGAAGCGGCCCGCCGCGAGCAGGGCGGTGAAGAGGGCGCCCAGACCCGCGTACGCCGCCTGGCCGAGCGAGATCTGGCCGCCGCGGCCCGTGACGACGACCAGGGAGAGGAGCACCACGCCCAGCGCCGGCACCTGCACCGACGTATGGAGGTCCGAGCCCGCGAAGCCCAGCGGCAGCAGGAACAGGACCACCGCCACTATCCAGGCGCCCGGCGGGGTCGGCACGCGCGCAGTGGCCGTGCGCGGCAGTGCGTCCCGGGTGCCGACGCGGGGCAGGACGAGGGCCGCGATCAGCAGCGCCACCACGAACAGGTTCGCGCCGACGGCCTGGAGCAACGGTTCGCCCCAACCGGAGGGATGAAGCCGCGTCAGCTGGCTCTGCGCCACCCCGATCCCCAGCGCCGTCACGACCGCGACCGGCAGACTGCGCATCCGTGCCGCGACCGCGACCGCGACGACCTCCATGACGAGCAGCGGCAGTCCGTACGGGTCCAGCCGGACGTACGGCGCCAGCAGCACGCCCGTCAGACCCGCCGTGAACGACCCGAACGCCCAGCCGGCCGCCGCCACCCGGTCCGCGTCGATCCCGCCGAGCACGGCCAGCTGACGGTCGTCCACGACCGCCCGCAGCTCCCGCCCGAACCGCGTCCACCGGATCACCGCACCGACACCGGTCGCCAGTACGGCCACCACCGCCAGCTGTCCCCAAGGGTCCGCCGACACCAGCTCGGGAGCGTCGTCCCGCGCACCCTGCCCCCACAGCAGCGCCGCCCCGCCGACCAGCAGCACGAAGACCCCGATCGACGCCACCAGCGTCTGCGCCGGATCGCTGCCGAGCACGGACAGCGGGCGGAAGACGAAACGCTCCAGCACCACACCCAGGCCCGGCGCCAGGACCACCAGCGTCACCAGCGCGCCGAGCCACAGCGGCCAGCCCCACTCGACCACGCACTGCCGCAGCGCGTACGCGCACACCATGGCGATCGCCCCGTGCGCGAAGTTGAGCACGCCGGTCGCGCGGTACGTCACGATCAGGCCGATCCCGGTGAGCGCGGCGGCGCTGCCGACCGACAGACCGGCGAGCGTGAGGTCGTACGTGAGGGACGACATCAGCCGTCTGCTTCGGCGGGCTCACAGATGGGGCAGGGCCCCAGCTCGCCGCTCGCCACCAGCTTCCCGTCCACCGGCACCGCCTCCGTCTTCCCGGCGACCAACGGGCAGTCCGCGCGGTGGAAGAGCGTGCCGCCCGGCACCATCAGCAGATCCGCGCTGACCGCGAGGGGCGCGGCCGCCGCCTGCCCGGAGTCCACCGTGCCGTCGGGCTCGGCGGCCACCAGCAGGCCGTACAGCTCCTCCACGCGCGCGGCGGCGAGTGCGTTGCGGCCATGCGTCAGCAGCACCGCACCGGCGATGATCAACGCGGCTCCCGGAACCGTGCAGGACGCGAGGTAGGGCAGCTGCCGCTCGGCGAACCGCTCGCCGGAGACGCCGTACCAGCCGATCACACACAGCACCGCGCCCGCGGCGAGCGCCGCCCAGGCGGCCCAGAGGACGGGGTGCACGGTCCGCAGTCGGGCTGTCCGCATCTCTGGCTCCCACACGTCGTGAGTCTGTCCATGTCAGCCGATCGCTTGCACTATGCCTTCTGCAAGCTGACCCTGAAAGCACCGGGCGCGCACGGCCCGGACCGACACCCGGTGGTGAGCCAGATGGTTCTCGGGAGCGACCTCAGGCGGGGGAACGCGGGACGCGGTACCGCGATCATGGCCGCGCTGCTCCTCTTCCTCGCCCCGGCCCTCGCGGCCTGCAGCGACGACGAGGGCGGCGGCAGCAGCGAGACACCGCCGACACCGACGGTCGAGCAGACCGAGCAGCCGACGAGTCCGGCCGCGTCGGGGCCCGCCGACACGGCGGCGGCCGAGCGGGAGATCAAGCAGAACTGGCAGAAGTTCTTCGATCCGGCGACCTCGGCACAGGACAAGCAGTCGGTCCTCGAGAACGGCGACCGGATGGCGCCCGTGCTGGCGGCCTTCAGCGGCGACGAACGCGGCGGTCAGGTCCAGGCGAAGGTCACCGCGGTCGAGTTCACCTCGCCGACCGAGGCGAACGTGACGTACGACCTGACGCTGAAGGGCGCCACCGCACTGCCCGGCGCCTCCGGAACGGCGGTCGAGCAGGACGGCGCCTGGAAGGTGTCCGCCAAGACCCTGTGCGCGCTGGTGAGCATGAGCGGCAATGCCTCGGCGTCGGCCCTCCCGGGCTGCTGAGGCCCTCGCCGCGGTGCTGCTGCTCGCCCTGAGCACGGCCTGCGGCAGCCGCCTGCCGGAGAGCGACTTCGAGAGCGACGGCCGTACGACCCCACAGGCGACGGCCGGTGCCCCGCTGCGCGTCGGCATCATCACCAGCGCCACCAGCCCTGTCGGCGGCAACGCCTTCACCGGCCCGCGCGACGGCGCGAAGGCCTACTTCGACCGCCTCAACGCGCGCGGGGGCATCGACGGGCGCCCGGTCGAGGTGCGCCTGTGTGACGACGGCGGCAGCGGGGTCGGCAACAACGAGTGCGTGCACAAGCTCATCGACGAGGACGAGGTCGTCGCCCTGGTCGCCACCACCGCGCTCGACTACGCGGGCGCCTCCCGTGTCTCACGCGCGCGCGTGCCCGACATCGGCGGCCAGCCCATCGGCGCCGCCTACGACACGTGGCCGCACCTCTACGGCATCTACGGCAGCCTCGCGCCCCGCGACGGCACGACCGGCTGGGACGGCAAGCAGTACGGCGGCACCGAGGTCTACCGGTACTTCAAACGCGAGCACGGCGCCCGCACGGCCGCCGTCGTCTCGTACAACCAGGCCGCGTCCGCCGCCTACGCGCGGCTGGTCGAGCGGGGACTGAGGGCCGAGGGCTACAAGGTCGTCACCGAGCAGGTCGACTTCGCGCTGTCCAACTTCCGTGCCGTGGCGGCCGACCTCAAGGAGCAGGGCGCCGACCTCGTCTTCGACGCCATCGACGGGCACGGCAACGCCCAGTTGTGCAAGGCGATGGACGACGTCGGCGCCGACGTCACCGCCAAGGTCACGAACGTACAGAACTGGACGTCCGCCGTCCCCGACGACTACAGGGACTCGCCGCGCTGCCGCAACGCCCTGTGGGCGACCGGATCCAGCCGGAACTACGAGGACACGGACCATGAGGCCGTACGGGAGTTCCGGGACGCCACCGAAGGCCTGAAGACGCACTCCCAGTGGCAGTTGGAGGGGTGGGCCGCCGCGGCGTGGTTCACGGAGGCGGCCCGGTCCTGTGCCCAGGAGGGCGTCACGCGCGCGTGTGTCGACGACTTCATGAACCGCAGCGAGGGCTACACCGCCGGCGGGCTGTTGGTTCCGGTCCGGTTCGAGCGGCTGGCCGAGCCGCCCAGAACCCGCAGGACCTGTCTGTCGGTGGCCCGCTGGCAGGACGACAAGGGCTGGGTCTCCCAGGGAGACATGAACGACACGTGCTTCGACGTGCCGCAACTGCCGTACGAGCAATGACGTCTTTGCGGACCATCCCTGTCCGCAAGGGCTGGCAGACTCACGACCATGTTGGAGACCTCGGCACGACTGCTGCGCCTGCTCTCGCTCCTCCAGGCGCACCGCGAATGGTCCGGCGCCGACCTGGCCGAGCGCCTCGGCGTCACGCCGCGCACCGTGCGCCGGGACGTGGACCGGCTGCGCGAGCTGGGCTACCCCGTCAACGCCAGTCCTGGCACGGGGGGCGGCTATCAGCTGGGCGCGGGCGCCGAGCTGCCGCCGCTGCTCCTGGACGACGACGAGGCGGTGGCCGTCGCCGTCGGGCTGCGCACGGCCGCCGGGCAGGGCATCGAGGGCATCGGCGAGACCTCCGTACGGGCCCTCGCCAAGCTCGAACAGGTCCTGCCGAGCCGGCTGCGCCGCCGCGTGGGCGCCCTGAACGCGTTCACCGTGCCGATGCTGCGCGGCCCCCAGCCCTCCGCCGTCGACCCGGCCGTCCTCACCGAGCTCGCCCATCTGTGCCGTGACGCCGAGCGGCTGCGCTTCGAGTACCGCACGCACGAAGGAGCCGTGACCCGCCGTACCGTCGAACCGCACCGCCTGGTGTGCACCGAGCGCCGCTGGTATCTGGTCGCCTGGGACCTGGACCGCGACGACTGGCGTACGTTCCGCGTCGACCGCATCACCCCCAAGCCGCCGCACGGCCCGCGTTTCACCCCGCGCAAGCCGCCCGCCGACGACCTCGCCGCGTATGTCTCCCAAGGGGTCTCCACGCGCGCGTACGCCGCGCACGCCGTCGTCCGGCTGCTGGTGCCGCTCGCGGAGGCGGCCGAGCGGATCTCGCCGTCGGCCGGGGTGCTGGAGCCCGACGGCGAGAACAGCTGCGTCCTGCGCACCGGGGCCGCGAGTCTCGACGTGATGGTCATTCACGTGATGCTGATGGGCTTCGAGTTCGAGGTGCTGGAGCCCGCCGAGCTCACCGACACGATCAGGACCGCTCGGGACCGGCTGTCTCGCGCTCTGGAGCGAGCTCCGCGTACTCGGGATGGTGCAGGTCGAACGCCGGGGACTCGGACCGGATCCGGGGCAGCGTGGTGAAGTTGTGCCGGGGCGGCGGGCAGGAGGTCGCCCACTCCAGGGAGCGGCCGTAGCCCCAGGGGTCGTCGACCTCGACCTTCGTGCCGTACTTGGCGGTCTTCCAGACGTTGTAGAGGAACGGCAAGGTCGACAGGCCGAGGAGGAACGAGCCGATCGTCGAGATGGTGTTGAGCGCCGTGAAGCCGTCGGCGGCGAGATAGTCCGAGTAGCGGCGCGGCATGCCCTCGGCGCCCAGCCAGTGCATCACCAGGAACGTGGTGTGGAAGCCGATGAACAGCGTCCAGAAGTGGATCTTGCCGAGCCGCTCGTCGAGCATCTTCCCGGTGAACTTCGGCCACCAGAAGTAGAACCCGGCGAAGATCGCGAAGACGACGGTGCCGAACACGACGTAGTGGAAGTGGGCGACCACGAAGTAGGTGTCCGTGACGTGGAAGTCCATCGGCGGCGAGGCGAGGATCACGCCGGTCAGACCGCCGAAGAGGAACGTCACCAGGAACCCCACCGACCACAGCATCGGCGTCTCGAAGGACAGTGAGCCCTTGATCATGGTCCCGGTCCAGTTGAAGAACTTCACGCCCGTCGGCACCGCGATCAGGAAGCTCATGAAGGAGAAGAACGGCAGCAGCACCGCGCCCGTCGCGAACATGTGGTGCGCCCACACCACCACCGACAGACCGGTGATCGCCATCGTCGCGCCGACCAGCGTCAGATAGCCGAAGATCGGCTTCCGGCTGAAGACCGGAATGATCTCCGTGATGATGCCGAAGAACGGCAGCGCGATGATGTACACCTCGGGATGCCCGAAGAACCAGAACAGGTGCTGCCACAGCAGTGCGCCACCGTTCGCCGCCGTGAAGATCTGCGAGCCGAACCGCCGGTCGGCCTCCAGACAGAGCAGCGCCGCGGCCAGTACCGGGAACGCCATCAGGATCAGGATCGACGTGAACAGCGTGTTCCACACGAAGATCGGCATCCGGAACATCGTCATGCCGGGGGCGCGCATCCCGATGATGGTGGTGATGAAGTTGACCGCGCCGAGGATCGTGCCGAAACCGGCCAGCGCGAGCCCCATGATCCACAGGTCGGGTCCGACGCCCGGTGAGCGTTCCGCGCTGTTCAGTGGCGCGTAGGCGAACCAGCCGAAGGCCGCGGGCCCCGAGGGCACCAGCAGCGAGCCCAGCACGATCAGGCCGCCGAACAGGAACAGCCAGTACGACAGCATGTTCAGGCGCGGGAAGGCGACGTCGGGGGCGCCGATCTGCAGCGGCATCAGCTCGTTGGCGAAACCCGCGAAGGTCGGCGTCGCGAACAGCAGCAGCATGATCGTGCCGTGCATCGTGAACAGCTGGTTGAACTGCTGGTTGTCGATGAGCTGCAGCCCCGGCCGGGCGAGTTCGGCGCGCATGATCAACGCCATCAGGCCGCCGACGAGGAAGAACGCGAACGACGTGATCAGGTAGAGATGGCCGATCTTCTTGTGGTCGGTGGTCGTCAGCCAGTCGACGATCACCCGTCCCTGCGGCCTCCTCCGCACGGGCCGCATCGCCGTCTGCACGGTCTGAGTCCCCATACGCTCGCTCGCCCCTTCGCTCGTCGCGCCACGGGCCGCTGCCGCCCGCGGCGCGCGAGTGCCCGCGAGCTCACGTCATGATGCTCGCGTCGTCGTGCGCCGCGACAGGGGGCGTACCGGGGTTCTGTGCCTGAGCCATGCATTTCCTGTGCGACGTCAGCCCCCATGGGCGCCCCACGCGGAATCGGAATGGAATGCGGATCCGTGGCGGTTACCCCGGCACTTTCCGCCGGGCTTTTCGGAGAGTCGGGGCGACACGCGGAAATCACGTTCGAATGCCTGCGTAAGGCGTACGCGCGCGCCCGTTGGTGTGACGAAGTGCATCAGAAACGCATGTCGTGATCCTGTGACAAAAGTGTGACCCGAGAGGGATCAGTGACCCACGGTGTACGGATCCGACTTCCGTGCCCGTTCGATGGGGCCTAGCGTGGCGCCATGGCACCCATTCCGAAACCTCCCGCCGAACCTCAGGACAGCCCGGATTCGTATGTGGGCCTCGATGCCGGAGCGGCCGAACAACGCGCCCGTGACCGGGGCTGGTCGACCGTGCGGTCCCTGCCCCCGGGCGCGATCATCACCATGGAGTACCGCGTGGGACGGCTGAACTTCGAGGTCAAGGACGGCCTGGTGGCGCGGGCCTGGAAGGGCTGAGAAACGGCGACGGCCCTGGTTTCCCGCGTCCGATGCGGGAAACCAGGGCCGTCGTGCTGCGCGCTCAGCCGCCCGCGATGGGGTGGGCCGAGGTGGTTGTGCCGCGGGTGACGCGGTCCGCCTGCGGCGGGCGGCGGCTGCCGACCGGAGTGACCGGTGTGCGCTCCGAGCGGGCCGTGTGCGGGCCCGGCGCCATATGGAGGTGCGTCTTGGGCGCGTGGGCCGTGGAGAGCGGCTCGGGCGCCGTGGAGACCGGCTCCTGAGCCGCGCAGACCGGCTCGGGCGCCGTGGAGACAGTGGACACCGGCTCCGTGGCCGTGGACACCGGCTCGGGCGCGGCGGGCTCCCCCTGGGCGGACGGACGCGGCTTGAGCACCACCGGGACCTCGACCGGGCTCGTCGGGACGGTCGCCGGGGCGGCGCGGCGGGAGCGCCAGCGGTCGCGCAGGTCGAAGATCTGTGCTTCGGCGCGGGCCACCATCGGCTCGAACCACGGCAGCGCCAGCAGGATCAGCAGACCCGCGGCCCAGCCGAGCAGCACATCGCTCAGCCAGTGCGTACCCAGGTACACGGTGGTCAGGCCGACGCTGAGCGACACCACGGCCGACAGGGCCGACAGCCAGCGCCGGGCCTGCGGCGTGGCGGCCAGATAGGAGAGGATGCCCCAGGTCACCACGGCGTTCGCGGTGTGTCCCGAAGGAAATATGTCGCTGCCGGCCTGGAACCAGTGCCACATCTCGTTCGAGCCGATGTCGGTCGCGTAGTGCGGACCGGAGCGGCCCAGGCCGTACTTCACCACGGCCACTGTGATGTTCAGCAGCAGCACGGCCGCGCCGAAGGCCAGCAGCGGGCGCAGCGTGTGCTGCCGCCAGGAGCGCCAGCCCAGCCAGGCCGTGACCATCACCGCCGTCGGGCCGCGCTGGCCGAGCACCACCCAGTAGTCCAGGAAGGCGTGGATCTCCGGCCATTGCTGGTACGGCCGGAAGAGCATCGCCTGCCAGTCGAACCGGACCAGCCAAGAGGTGAGCACGACCGCCAGAACGATCGTGAGGTAGAAGGCGAGCGTCGCGCCGAAAAGGACCACCCGGTGCCGCGTCATCCGGGGCACGTCTAGGACGGGCCGCTCCGGTTCACGGTCCAGCCGGGCGAAGATCCGGTCGAGCCGGCTCGGCTTTGGTTCGGTACGCACACGATCGACGTTACAGGGAGTGAGTGGAGTTACCCGCAGAAGCTGGCCCTTTGTAATGACGATGTGATGTGGGAAAGCTCTCAGGGCGGGGTTTATTTCCGAGGATTCTGCAATCCCCTGTGCCCCTTCCCTTCAATTCCTTTGATCACTTCAGGGGCCAGGTTTTGCCCCCCTTATAAATCCGTTCACCGGGTGATGGCCGGGAATTCTCCGGAAGCTCACCCTCCGTCGGCGGCTCCGCGGTGGCCTGTCAGGGCGGACCGGAGCCGTTCAGCCAGAACGCCCCGTACACCGCCGAGCCGGCCGCGACAGCGCCCAGCACCGGCGCCGACCTGGAGGTTCGCAGCCGGGCCAGGGCCAGGGCGAGGGGCAGCAGCAGGGGGAAGGCGGGCATGAGGAGGCGCGGTTTCGAGCCGAAGTAGCTCGACGCGCACAGTGCCAGCGCGGTGACGACACCCGCGTACACCAGCAGCGGCAGCGGCTGGCGCTGCCGTACACAGACGACATACAGCCAGACGACCAGGCCCACGCCGGCGATCAGCCCGACCCCGGCCAGGGCCGACGGAAACGACGTGAACTTTGCGGCGACAAATCGGGCGAACGCCCAGCCGCCGTCGAAGCCGTTGCGCCAGCCCGCCTGGACGTCGAGATAGCCGAGCGGGCCCTTGCCGGTGCGGTGGCCGACCCACAGGACGTACCCGGCGGCGCCGAGGGGCGCGAGCAGCATCCCGAGGGCGCGCCGCCACGCGGATGCGCCGTTTTCCGGCGTACCGGGGGCAAGGGAGGGGGCGTGTTCCGGGCTGCGTGCGCCCTCGTCGGGCGCCGCGCTTCGGTGTCGTACGAAAGTGGCGATCCCGGCCGCCCACACCGCCGCCACAACCGCCAGGCCCACCGGGCGGGTCAGGCCCGCCAGCAGGGCCAGGGTGCCGGACGTGAGCCAGCGGCCGGTCAGGACGGCGTACAGCGACCAGGCGGCGAGTGCGGTGAACAGTGACTCGCTGTACGCCATCGACTGCACGATCCCGACGGGCAGCACGGCCCACACCAGCACCGCGCAGAACCCCGCGCGCGGGCCGTACACAAGGTCGGCGACCGCGAAGATCCCCCAGGCCGCGGCGAGCGAGGCCAGCACGGCGACGAGGAAGCCGGCGCCCGCGTACGACAGCGGGGTCGTCGCGTGCAGCAGCCGCTCCAGCCAGGGCAGCAGCGGGAAGAAGGCGAGGTTGGAGTGGATGTCGCCGTTCGGAAGGCGGACCTCGTAGCCGTACCCCAGCTCGGCGACCCTCGTGTACCAGAGGGAGTCCCAGCGGGCGGTCAGCAGGGTGTACGCGCTCTTGTCGCGCGCCGCGCTCCACAGGGCGAGGGCGAGCAGGCCCAGGGCGCGGACGGCCGCGTACCCGAGGAGGGCCCGGGCCGTCCCCGTGAGTCTGGCCGGTGCCACGCGCGTCGCAAGATCGGTCACGGGTCCGATTATCGACGGCCCCCGGAACCGGACCGACCCGCGCTATGTGGTGGAGGGGGAGGCGGAGTGGCGTACGCCACATGTGTTCCGTGGGACGTGTGAGAGGTCCGCCACGCAGGACCGGCGCGTTCTCGCGTACATTGACGTGTCACTCGCCATTCGTTGCGCGGGCCGGAGACCACCGCTCCTCTCCGGCCGAGTCACGGGGAGCCCCACCCCGTGTGCCCGCCGAACGCGAGGGAACATCTGGGAGGTACGTACATGTCCGGGACGACCACGGCCGCTGCGCTGCGCCGTCGGGCGGCCGGGGCCGGTGCAAACCGCTGGGTCGTCCTGGTCGTCCTCTGCGTGAGCCTGCTCCTGGTCGCCGTCGACGCCACCGTGCTGCACGTGGCGGTGCCCGCCGTCACCGAGGACCTCAAGCCCGGCGCGATAGAGCTGCTCTGGATCGTCGACATCTATCCGCTGGTCTGCGCCTCGCTGCTGATCCTCTTCGGCACGCTCGGCGACCGGGTGGGCCGCAGACGGATCCTGCTCCTCGGATACGGCCTTTTCGGCGTCGCCTCGGCCATGGCGGCCCTCGCCGACACCGCCCAGGTGCTGATCGCCGCACGGGCGCTGCTCGGCGTCGGCGGCGCGATGATCATGCCCGCGACCCTCTCGATCCTTCGCCAGGTCTTCCCCGACCGGCGCGAGCGGGCCCTCGCCATCGGCATCTGGAGCGCGGTGGCCGCGGTGGGCGCGGCCGTCGGGCCGCTGCTCGGCGGCTTCCTCCTCGAGCACTTCTGGTGGGGCTCGGTCTTCCTCGTCAACATCCCGCTGATGCTGGTCAGCCTTCCGGTGGGACGCCTGCTGCTGCCCGAGTCGAAGGGCGACGGCAAGGGGCCCTGGGATGTCATCGGCGCGCTGATGGCGGCGGCCGGCCTCTTCGGGGTCGTGCTCGGCGTCAAGCGGCTCGGGGGCGGCGAAGTGGACGAGGCCACCGCGCTGCCGCTGGTGGTGGGCGCGCTGCTGCTCGTCCTGTTCGTACGACGGCAGCGGCGGCTCAAGCATCCGCTCGTCGACCTGCGGATGTTCGCCCGCCCCGCGTTCAGCACGTCCGTGGGCTGCATCGTGCTGGCGATGCTGGCGCTGGTCGGGCTCGAGCTGATCGCGGCGCAGTATCTGCAGCTGGTGCTGGAGCTCTCCCCGCTGGAGACGGGTCTACGACTGCTGCCGCTGACGTTCGCCGCGATGGCGGCGGGTCTTGCCGGGGCGCGGATGCTGCGCAGGTTCGGGCCACGGCGGATGGTGTGCGCCGGGTTCGCGCTGACCGCGGTCGCGGTGCTGACGCTGATGGCGATGGGCGGCGAGGACAATCCCGGCCTGCTGCTGTTCGGGTTCGTGCTGCTGGGCTTCGGTCTGGAGACGACGCTGTTCGGGGCGTACGAGTCGATGCTGAGCGAGGCTCCGCAGGAACAGGCGGGCGGCGCCGCCGCGATCGGCGAGACGTCGTACCAGCTCGGTGCGGGGATCGGGATCGCGCTGCTGGGAAGCGTGATGAACGCGGCGTATGCGCCCGGACTGTCGTCCGTGCCGGGGGTTCCGGGGCGGGCGTCGGCCTCGGCGGAGCATTCGCTGGGCGAGGCGTACGAGGTCGCCGACCGTCTCGGCGGCCCGGCCGGTGTCGCCCTGCGCCGGGCCGCCCAGGACGCCTTCGTGCACGGGCTGCATGTGACGCTCCTGGTGAGCGCGGGGCTGCTGGTGCTGGGCGCGGTGATGGCGCTGCGGTTGCCGCGGGTCATGCAGTGTGAGCAGGCGGCGACCGTGGAGCTTCCCGGTCCTCGGGAAGTCGCGGAGTCCCGCGTCTCGGTGTGACGGCGAACCCCGGGTACGGTAACTACCGGTGCTAGTTAATTATCCGGAGGGTGTCCCATGCCGTTGCCCCCGTTCGATCCCGCCGACCCCCTGGGCATCGACGACCTGCTGGACCCGGAGGACCTCGCGATCCGCGACACCGTGCGGAGGTGGGCCGCCGACCGGGTCCTGCCGTATGTCGCGGACTGGTACGAGAAGGGCGAGCTGCCCGACGTAAGGGAACTGGCCCGTGAACTCGGCGGGATCGGGGCCCTGGGGATGTCGCTGAGCGGGTACGGCTGCGCCGGTGCGAGCGCCGTGCAGTACGGGCTGGCCTGCCTGGAACTGGAGGCCGCCGACTCCGGCATCCGCTCCCTGGTGTCCGTGCAGGGCTCTCTCGCCATGTACGCCATCCACAAGTTCGGCTCGGAAGACCAGAAGCAGCGCTGGCTGCCCCGTATGGCCTCCGGCGAGGTCATCGGCTGCTTCGGCCTCACCGAACCCGACCACGGCTCCGACCCCGCCTCCATGCGCACGCACGCCAAGCGCGACGGCGGCGACTGGGTGCTCAACGGGCGCAAGATGTGGATCACCAACGGGTCAGTGGCCGGTGTCGCCGTCGTCTGGGCGCAGACCGACGACGGGATCCGTGGGTTCGTCGTGCCCACCGACAGCGCCGGCTTCTCCGCCCCGGAGATCAAGCACAAATGGTCGCTCCGCGCCTCCGTCACCAGCGAACTCGTCCTCGAAGACGTACGGCTGCCCGCCGACGCCGTACTGCCGGACGTCACCGGTCTGCGCGGCCCCCTCAGCTGTCTCTCCCACGCGCGCTACGGCATCGTGTGGGGGGCGATGGGGGCGGCGCGGTCGTGTTTCGAGACCGCTGTGGAATACGCGAGGACGCGGGAGCAGTTCGGGCGGCCCATCGGGGGGTTCCAGCTCACCCAGGCCAAGCTCGCCGACATGGCGGTCGAACTGCACAAGGGGATTCTGCTCGCCCATCATCTGGGGCGGCGGATGGATGCCGGGCGCCTGCGTCCCGAGCAGGTCAGCTTCGGCAAACTGAACAACGTACGGGAGGCGATCGAGATCTGCCGTACGGCTCGGACGATCCTCGGGGCCAACGGGATCTCCCTGGAGTACCCCGTCATGCGGCATGCGACGAACCTCGAGTCGGTGCTCACCTACGAGGGCACCGTCGAGATGCACCAGCTCGTGCTGGGCAAGGCGCTCACCGGACTCGACGCGTTCCGGTAAGACCCGGCAGAGCGGGCAGGGCCGACGGGCGGCCCTGCCTCAGCTCTGGTTGAAGAAACCGTCGGCGCGGTGTGCCGCCGGCTCCCCGCTGACGATCTCCGTGTCGGCCGGGCTGAGCAGGAACACGCGGTTGGACACCCGGTCGATCGAACCCCGCAGACCGAAGATCAGGCCCGCCGCGAAGTCGACCACGCGCTTGGCGTCGCCCGGCTCCATGGCCGTGAGGTTCATGATGACCGGGACACCCTCGCGGAACAGCTCGCCGATGGCGCGCGCGTCCCGGAAGCTGTCCGGAGTGACCGTGCCGATCCGGCGGCCCTTCTCGACCGCCACGTCCGAGGCCACCTTCACCCGCGGATCGGTGACCCAGGCCTCCCCGGGCTCGGTCCCTTCGGAGTAGTCGTCGTCGTAGTAACGCTCGTCATCGTTGTCGTCGACGAGGCCAAGCCAGGCACTCGCCTTGCGTACCGATCCCATGGACGCCTCCTCTCACAGCGGTCTCTTTTGCTTTCCGCATCCCTATCGTCATCCATGATGCGGACGTCGCGCCAAGGGGATAGACGCCGCGCGGGGGGTTTGTGACGGTACTGGTGCACAGCGAATTCGTCGAGAGCCCTGGTCCCCCAAGGGTCTTGCCGGACAGTGCTGCTGACTGTGAGTGAAATATGATTGTTCGCGTCGTATGGGTGACTGGCGGAGCGTACGGGTGAACACTGACGGTCTCATTGGTGTGATGATCGGTCGGTACGATGCGGCCGCTCAACATCGCACGCATCACGGGGGATCGTCGTGTTCGGAATCGTCAGGCCGTGCCGGCACCGGCTCGGTGCAAGTCTCAAGACCCAGTGGATGGCGCATCTGTGCGGGCTGTGCCTCGCGCTGCGCCGGGACCACGGCCAGTTCGCCCGCGTCGTGACCAACTACGACGGGCTGCTCATCTCGGTTCTGACGGAGGCTCAGGCGGATCGGGACGGCGGCGGCAGACGTACGGCGGGACCCTGCCCGTTGCGCGGGATGCGCACCGCGTCCGTCGCGCACGGCGAGGGCGCCCGGCTCGCGGCCGCCGTCTCGCTGGTGCTCGCCTCGGCCAAGGTGCGCGACCATGTCGCCGACGGGGACGGGCTGCTGGCCCGCAGGCCGGTCGCGCTCGCGGCACGCCGGGTCGCCGCGGGCTGGGGACGCGCGGGCGCCCGTACCGGATCCGATGTCGGGTTCGACACCGCCGTACTCGTCGACGCCGTGGACCGGCAGCTCGGCATCGAGACCCTTGCCGGGCCGGGCACGCCCCTTCTGACGGTCACCGAGCCGACCGAGACCGCCACCGCCGCGGCCTTCGCGCACACCGCGGTCCTCGCCGGACGGCCGGGCAACGCCGCGCCGCTCGCCGAGGCCGGGCGCCTCTTCGGACGGCTCGCGCATCTCCTGGACGCCGTGGAGGACAGGGAGGCTGACGCCGCGTCGGGCGCGTGGAACCCGCTCACCGCGACCGGCACTTCGCTCACGGAGGCCCGGCGGCTCGCCGACGACGCCCTGCACGGGATACGGCTCGCGCTGCGGGAAGCCCAGTTCACTGACGGCAAGCTGGCGCACCGGCTGCTCGTGCACGAGTTGCACAGCTCCGTCGACCGTGCCTTCGGTACGGCCTCGTGTGCGCACATGGCGGGCCCGTACGCCCCACCAGGCGGTCCCGGTGGTCCCGGCGGTCCCTGGCTGCCGCCGGAGCCGCCGCGCCGCGACCGGCGTGGGCTGCTCGCCGGGTGCGCCCTCTGGATGGGGCTGGCCTGTACGTGCCAGATGTGCTGCGGCGAGTACGAGGACCCCTGGACGCGGGAGCGCAGGGAGGGGCTGTGCAACAACTGCGACTGCTCCAACTGCTGTGATTGCTGCGACTGTTGCGGGAACTGCGGTGACGGCTGCGATTGCTGTGGCTGCGACTGCTGAGTGAGGCGAGGGCGCGTGTGAAGGCGAAGGGGCCCGAGGCGACGGAATACGAGGGCGCGACCCTACGCTCACCTCTCCGGTTGTCCGATCCGGCACGGAAGGGCTGAGCAGATGACGAGAGACGCGTTCGGCGAATGGCAGCAGTGGCACGAGCACCGTGTCGCCTCGGTCTCCGCGCCCTACGGACCGCTCGCCCTGACCGGCACGCACTGGCTGGAGGACCACCCGGGCGGGCGGCTGCCGGACATCCCCGGGATCTGGGCGGCCGAGGGCGACGGAGTCGTCCTGACCGCGTCCGAAGCCGACGGTCTGACCATGGACGGGCGGCCCTTCACCGGCGAGGTGAGGCTGGCCGCCGATCCGGGGCCGGCGAGCGCGGCCCGGGTGGCGCACGGGGAGCGCCGGCTCGTGGTGTTGGTGCGCGAAGGGGCGTGGGGCGTACGCGACTTCGACCCCGGTTCCGAGGCGCGGCGGGCGTTCCGGGGCATCAAGGCCACGCCGTACGAGCCGCGCTGGTCGGTGCCGGGGCGCTTCACGCCGTACGACTCCGGGCGCACCGTGCGGGTCGACAACGCCGACGGACGGCAGCGGGGGCTCGGGCTCGGCGGGGAGCTGGCGTTCACTCTCGACGGGCAGGAGTTGACGCTTCAGGTGAGCGTCAAGTCGGACGGCTCGCTGTGGGCGGTTTTCGGCGATGGCACGAGCGGGCGCGGCAGTTACCGTTTCCGCTTTCTGCGCCCGGCCGCGCCCGACGCCGAGGGCCGTACGACGGTCGACTTCAACCGTGCGCTGCTGCCGCCCTGCGCCTTCGCGGACCACTTCATCTGCCCGTTCCCGCCGCCGGGGAACACGCTGGGCGTCGCCGTGGCGGCGGGGGAGCGCACGCTGCTCTGAGCGGGGCGGGGGCGGGGCAGGGGGCGCACATTTCACAGATCGTTCAATGATTGACGGCCGAAAGGCGCCCTTGCGTCTACCGGTCGTTCGGCCGAATACTCCCTCCAGCGCTTGTCAGGGGCACGACGTGTTCGGAATCCGGACATTCGGGCCACTGGCTGCGCCTCACGGGCCCCGACCCCACGCGGGCCCCCAACTTCCCATGTGGAGGAACGACAAGTGAGGATCAAGCGCACCACCCCCCGCAGCGGTATTCAGAGACGGACCCGGCTGATCGCCGTCAGTACCGGTCTCGTGGCCGCAGCCGCGATCGCGATCCCCAACGCGAACGCCGCCGACCCCACCACGTTCAGCGCCTCCCAGCTCAAGAGCGCCGGCTCCTCGGTGCTCAAGGCTGACATCCCCGGCACCGCCTGGGCCGTCGACGCGAAGACCAACCGGGTCGTCGTCACCGTCGACAGCACGGTCTCCAAGGCCGAGATAGCCAAGATCAAGCAGCAGGCGGGCGCCAACGCCTCCGCGCTGACGATCAAGCACACCGAAGGCAAGTTCCAGAAGCTCATCCAAGGCGGCGACGCCATCTATGCGAGTAGCTGGCGCTGCTCCCTCGGCTTCAACGTCCAGAACAGCAGCGGTGCCCAGTTCTTCCTGACCGCCGGTCACTGCACCGACGGCGCCGGCACCTGGTACTCCAACTCCGGCCGCACCACGGTCATCGGCTCCACCGCCGGCTCCAGCTTCCCGGGCAACGACTACGGCATCGTGCGCTACTCCGGGTCCGTCAGCCGTCCCGGCACCGCGAACGGCGTGGACATCACCCGCGCGGCCACGCCCAGCGTGGGCACCACCGTCATCCGCGACGGCTCCACCACCGGTACGCACAGCGGCCGGGTCACCGCCCTCAACGTGAGCGTCAACTACGGCGGCGGCGACGTCGTCGGCGGTCTGATCCAGACCACCGTCTGCGCCGAGCCCGGCGACTCCGGAGGTTCGCTCTACGGCAGCAATGGCACCGCGTACGGTCTGACCTCCGGCGGCAGCGGCAACTGCTCCTCCGGCGGCACGACCTTCTTCCAGCCGGTCACAGAGGCCCTGAGCGCCTACGGCGTCAGCGTCTACTAGGCCGTACGGCGGGTACTCCCAGCCGCCTCGCACCACCGCACTCGCACGGCACCACCTGCAGCCGGCAGCAGGCGAGCCCCCGCACGCACCCGCGTGCGGGGGCTCGCTGTCGTGGAGCGGGAACATGTGGGAGAGGAATGGCAGTTGGAGTGCGGCTCGGGCGACAGGATCATGTGGCCCTGGATTCCGGTGTGGCGCACAGCCAGTCCAGTACGGCGGGCAGGGCCTTGAGCGCTCCGAAGTGGCCGGCGTCCGGGTCCAGGACGGGGCGGGCCCGGGGGATGTGGTCCGCGAGCCACTTGAAGTGGCCCACGGGGGAGAGGGTGTCCAGGGCGCCGTGCCACAGCAGCACCGGCCGGGTGATGACCGCCGGGTCGAAGCCCCAGCTGCTGAGCAGGGCGAGGTCGTCGTCGAGCCAGCCGTACGCCGAAGTGCGCAGCGACTCGCGGTAGGTGCGCAGCAGCATGTCGCTGATGGCCGGGTCGGAGATGATCCGCCGGTCGGAGTCGGTGAGCCCGTCGCGGATGGAGACCAGCAGCTGGGCCGGATCGCTGCGGATGGCGGCGGCGCGCGCGGCCAGCCGGTCGGCGAAGTCCAGCGGGTCGGTGAGGGCCCGGGTGAAGTCCTCCACCTTCGAGGGGGCCATGCCCTCGAACCAGCGCAGTCCAGCGGCGTTCGGTGGCGCGGGACACACCAGCGCCGCCGTACGCCGCACCCGCGCCGGCAGCAGCGCGGCGGCGGCCAGTGCGTGCGGGGCGCCGCCCGAGTGGCCGAGGACGGCGAACCGGTCGAGGCCGAGGGCGTCCGCCAGCGCGGCCACGTCCCGGGCGGCGTCGGCCACCCGGCGTCCCGGCCGGCGGTCCGAATCGCCGTAGCCGGGACGGTCGTAGGAGATGAACCGCACGCCGGGGCGCGCGGTGAGGACGTCCTCCGGCACCGTGCCGTGGCGGCAGCCCGGGGTGCCGTGCAGCAGCACCACCGGCGTGCCGTCCGGATCTCCTCGCTCCGCCACCGCCAGCCATCGGCCGTCCCGCATCCGTACGCCGTCGACCACCTGCGTCCTCCGTCTCCCCAACGCGAACATCCCGGAGTTACCGTCGAAGTACACACCTTGTGCGCCCGATTCGGACCCTGGGGGGCCGTGATGGTCGAGGAGCTGGTGGCGGCGGGCGTCTCGCTCGCGTCTGTCGGAGCGGTGTACGTGATGTCGGCGGCGCGGGTCGTCAAACAGTACGAACGCGGTGTGGTGTTCCGGCTCGGCAGGCTGAAGTCCGATGTGCGCGGGCCCGGATTCACGATGATCGTTCCGTTCGTGGACCAGCTCCGCAAGGTCAACCTGCAGATCGTGACGATGCCCGTGCCCGCGCAGGAGGGCATCACCCGGGACAACGTCACGGTGCGGGTGGACGCCGTCGTCTACTTCAAGGTCGTCGACGCGGCCGACGCCATCGTGCAGGTCGAGGACTACCGCTTCGCGGTCTCGCAGATGGCACAGACCTCGCTGCGCTCCATCATCGGCAAGAGCGACCTGGACGATCTGCTCTCCAACCGCGAAAAGCTCAACCAGGGCCTGGAGTTGATGATCGACAGCCCGGCCATCGGCTGGGGCGTGCAGATCGACCGCGTCGAGATCAAGGACGTGTCGCTGCCCGAGACCATGAAGCGCTCCATGGCGCGGCAGGCGGAGGCCGACCGGGAGCGGCGGGCCCGGGTCATCAACGCCGACGCCGAACTCCAGGCGTCCAAGAAGCTCGCCGAGGCCGCCCAGCAGATGGAGGACACGCCTTCCGCGCTGCAACTGCGGCTGCTCCAGACGGTGATGGCGGTCGCCGCCGAGAAGAACTCGACGCTCGTGCTGCCCATCCCGGTGGAACTGCTGCGCTTCCTGGAGAAGGCGCCGGGACAGGCCCCGTCGGCACCGGCGGTGCCCCCGCGCCCGGCGCAGGAACAACTGCCGCCCGCCGAACCGCGCTTGGATCCGGACCCCGAAGGGTCGATTTCAAGACAGGACTAGTCCTCACGGACAGCTCATGAATTACTCGCTCGTAGTGTTTGCAGCGCGAACACACCAGGGGTGACTGTGCACGGTCAAGGTGAGGGGGCGCGCAACCGCGTTCTACGCGCGTCCGGAAGTCGACCTTGTGTGCCCCCTGTAAGTCTCGGGATAGTGAACGTTGTTCAACCGGCACGGACGCGGCCCTTTTTGTTGTAGGTCGTCCCCCGTGCCGTACGCCTTCCGGTTCGTCAGGCCCCCACAGCCTTGCGGACCGACCCCCCACAGGAGGACGTGAGTTGAAGCACCGACGCATACCCAAGCGGCGTGCCGCCGTGGCAGGTGCGGGCATCGCCGCACTCGTAGCCGCGGGTGTCACCTTGCAGACTGCGAACGCCAGCGAGAGCACGGAGAACTCCGCGCCCGAGACGCTCTCGGTCACGGCGGCCGGAAAGCTCGCCTCGACGCTGGGCAAGGAACTCGGCACCGACGCGGCCGGCACCTACTACGACGCGCAGGCGAAGAACCTCGTCGTCAACGTGCTCGACGAGGCCGCCGCCCAGGCCGTCGAGGAGGCCGGAGCCAAGGCCAGAGTCGTGGCGAACTCCCTCGCCGAGCTCAAGAGCGCCCGGACCACCCTGAAGCAGGACGCGACCATCCCGGGCACCTCCTGGATGACCGACCCGGCCACCAACAAGGTCGTCGTCACCGCCGACCGCACGGTCTCCAAGGCCGAGTGGGCCAAGCTGACCAAGGTCGTCGACGGGCTCGGCGCCACGGCGGAACTCAAGCGCACCAAGGGCGAGTTCAAGCCCTTCATCGCGGGTGGCGACGCCATCACCGACGGCAGCGGGCGCTGCTCGCTCGGCTTCAACGTCGTCAAGGGCGGCGAGCCGTTCTTCCTGACCGCCGGTCACTGCACCGAGTCCATCACGACCTGGCAGGACTCGGACGGCAACGAGCTGGGCACCAACGAGGTCTCCAGCTTCCCGGACAACGACTACGGCCTGGTCAAGTACACGGCCGACGTCGAGCACCCGAGCGAGGTCAACCTCTACAACGGCTCCTCGCAGGCCATCGCGGGCGCCTCCGAGGCCACCGTCGGCATGGAGGTCACCCGCAGCGGCTCGACCACGCAGGTGCACGACGGCACGGTCACCGGCCTGGACGCCACCGTGAACTACGGCAACGGCGACATCGTCAACGGCCTGATCCAGACCGACGTCTGCGCCGAGCCCGGTGACAGCGGCGGCTCGCTGTTCTCCGGCGACCAGGCGATCGGCCTCACCTCCGGCGGCAGCGGCGACTGCACGTCCGGCGGCGAGACGTTCTTCCAGCCGGTGACCGAGGCGCTGTCTGCCACGGGTACGGAGATCGGCTGACGCTTTTTGTAGCGCCGTGAAGTCCCGCCCCTTTGTGAGGGGCGGGACTTTCGCGCGATCAGGGTGGGTCTGGAAGTCCGGTGCAGCGGCTGCGGGTGCGTCGTGGCTGGTCGCGCGGTTCCCCGCGCCCCTTCCGGCGCCGCAGAACCGGACGGGACTTCGGCGGAGCCGATCAGCGTTTCGGCCAGTACCACAGCGGCTCGTCCAGCGGACCCTCCCGCCCCGCCACCTCCGTCTGTCCGAACTCCTTCACCAGCTCTATGGAGTTGACGTCCAGGCGGTGACGTATCGCGCCCTTGGCCAAGGCGTCGGCCAGCGGTCTTGCGTGGGTGACGACGATGATCTGGATGTCCTTCGTCGCGGTGAGGATCAGATCGGCGAGCGGGGGGATCAGGTCGGGGTGGAGGCTGGTCTCGGGCTCGTTGAGGACCAGGAGAGACGGCGGCCGGGGTGTGAGCAGCGCGGCGGCCCAGAGCAGATAGCGCAGGGTGCCGTCGGACAGTTCGGCCGCGGTGAGCGGGCGCAGCAGTCCATGCTGGCGCAGGGCGAGTTCGAACCGGCCGCCGTGGTTCATGACCTCGACGTGGCTGCCGGGGAAGGCCGCGTCGACCGCCTCGTCCAGCGCCTCGCGGTGACCGATCTCGCGGATCGTCTGGAGCGCCGCCGCCAGGTCGGAGCCGTCGCCGCTGAGCACCGGCGTGCGGGTGCCGATCACGGCGGCGCGGGCCGGGGCGTGGGCGTCGGTGCGGACATGGTCGTAGAACCGCCAGGACCTGATGAGTTCGCGCACCGCCAGCACGTCCGGCGCGTGCTGGGGGTCGGCCATTTCGCCGAGCATGCTGTCGTACGGCCGTAGCGTCCCGTGCGCCCGGGACCAGCCGCCGCCCGCGCCGCGCACCTTGACGGCTGCCCCCGCGCGGTCCGAGAGCACGGCGGCGGGGCGCAGCACCGGCCCGCTCCAGATGGACTCGCGCTTGATCTCCGGGTCGAGGTCGAACATGGACGGCGGGCCTGCCGGGACCGGGTACCCGAAGTCCATCGCATACCCGAACTCGTCTCCCGCGAAGCCCAGTTGCAGGCTGACCGGGCCGGAGCGGCGGGTGCCCTGCACCGGATGGCTGCCCTCGCGCACCGCGCGGCTGATCTTCTCGGGCCCCGCCCACAGCACCGACGGCAGCCCGCCCTCGCGCGCGAGGGCCGCGACGGCGCCGCCGCGCGCGGCCTCGGCCAGTAGCCGCAGGGCGCGGTACAGGCTGGACTTGCCCGTGCCGTTCGCTCCCGTGATCACGTTCAGTCTGTCCAGGGGCACGATCAGGCGACGCAGGGACCGGTAGTTCTCGACGGCGAGTGTGCGCAGCATGTGTCCAGACTTGCAGACGGGACTGACAATGGGCCCGGGGTCAGACTGCCGCCCGCTTCCGCCGGAACGTCGCCGCGGCCATCGTGATCACGATCCCCCCAAGCGCCCACGCCGACAGGACCAGCAGCGATGCCGTCGTGTCGTTGCCCTTGAAGTACGCGATGGAGCGCGCCGCCCACGTCCCCGCGCCCGGCGGCAGCGCAGGGCCGATCGCGTTCCAGAACGGCGGCAGCATCGGCAGCGGGAAGGCGCCGCCCGCGCTCGGGTTGCCGGCGATCACCACGATGAGGATCGCGAGACCGACGCCGACGATCCCGAAGATGCCCTGGAGCGCGAGCGTGGCGGCCCCGACGGCGAACGTGATCAGCGCGCCGAGCCCCCAGAGGGCGGCCACGCTCCCGGGCAGGGCGCCCAGGATCGGCCCGACGATGACCGCTCCGCCGAGCCCTCCGACGACCGACACCAGCGCCATGGCGGCCAGCCGGATCGTCGCGCGGCGCGGGTTGGCGGGCCGGGCGCCGGAGCTGATCGCCAGGATCGAGGCGCACAGATAGCCGCCGACGCACCAGCCGACGACCAGATAGAAGGACGACAGCCCGTCGAAGTCCTGGGGCGAGGCCGGGGCCACGTCGACGACCCTGACCGTGCGCTGCTCGGCCTTCTCCAGGGTGGTGGCGATCGTCTCCAGGGCGGTGGCGAGGACAGTGCCACCGCCGGTCGCGACCAGGAGCGTGTCCGTCGTCCCCGCCGGGTCGATGATCAGCGCCCCGTCGATGTCCCGGTTCAGGATCTGCTCGCGCGCCGTCGCCGCGTCGGCCACCGCGCGCGGGTCCAGGGGTGAGCCGGGCACCCGCTCCAGCCGGGTCACCGCCTGCTCGGCCGCGACCTGGGGCGCGACCACGCCGAAGGGGACGTCCTTCGGCTTCGGGTCGTGCAGTGCCCCGACGTAGGAGGCGATGAACAGCAGTTGGAGGGCGATCACTCCGATGACCAGCAGGGTGGCTCTTGGGGTGACGGCGTCCTTCACCTCGGAGAGGAAGCTGTTCTGTGTCATGCCCCTACGGTCCGAGGGGGTGGGCGTTTGCGCAGGCGGGGTGCGGCCGAATGGGTGCCGTACACACGTTCTTCATCATCGTTATCTGTTCGAGATCTTTTGTGGCTCACGCTGTGCTTGGGGTGCCCGTTACATTTGGGGCTCCGGGGGACCTCAACGTTGTTGACCGCAGCGGAAGTTGATCCTCCGTCAGTTCCTTCACGGCCGTACAGCCGTACAGCCGAACGCTCGGGGGAAGCGCTGTGCAGAAAATCCAGCTGACCTACTGGTGGAACGGGCATGAGCCGGGGGATGTCGTCGAGGTCGACGACTCGACCGCGCGCGGAGTGCTCGGTGTGATCGCGCGGCCCGTGCCGGAGGCTGAGGCCGAGGCCAAGCGGGACGGCGAACCGGAGTCCCGGGGATGAGCGAGCCGTACGTCACCTTTCCGGACGTGGAGCAGCTGGTCGTCGATCTCCTGAAGGACCGAAGCGAGCTGGCCGGTGTCCTTGTGGACGTCCAGCCGCCCTCCGGGTTCGACGGTTCGCAGCGTGCCGTGCTGGTCTCCAGGGTCGGCGGGGCCTGGGCGGAGGATCCGCGGCTCGACAATCCACTGGTCGATCTTGAGGTGTACGGGCCGTCCAAGGCCGCGGCCCACACCGTCTCCCTCGTCGCCCGCGCTCTGATGCTCCAGCTCAGGGGAGCGGTGCACGGCGCGGCGACCGTCGTGGACGTCGTCGAGGAGGACGGGCCGCGCTGGCTGCCCGACTATCGGCACGCCACCGCCAACCGCTATGTCTCGACCACCCGGCTGGTGGTCCGCCCGGCCTGAGCCGGTTCCCTCTCGTACGTCCCCTCAGCGCCTGGTGCGCACCACATCCGTAGCACGTCATGTCCATCTCCCACCAAGGAGCAGTGATGGCCGGAACGAACGCCAAGGAGATCCGGGTCGCGGGCAGCGGCCGGGTCCTCATCGCCCCGCTCGCCACCGCACCGCCCGCCGACACCGGCGCGGCGTGGGGTGCCGGGTGGAAGGACCTCGGCTACACCACCACCGACGGGGTCAAGATCTCCAAGAAGGACAAGCTGGACCCCGTGGACACCTGGCAGAGCGTCAGCTCGGCGAGGTTCGTCTACTCCGACCGCGACCTCAGCTTCAAGTTCCAGCTGCTTCAGCTGAACGAGGACACCCTGCCGTTCTTCTTCGGCGGCGGGCGGGTGACGGAGACGGCGACCGGGTCCGGCCTCTACAAGTACGAGATGGCGGCCGAGCCGAAGTTCGACGAGCGGATGCTCGGGCTGGAGTTCACCGACGGGGACGAGGTGACGTATCGCATGATCGTCGCCCGCGGCCAGGTGACCGAGACGGAGGAGATCGCCCTCGTCCGTACGGCCCCCGTGAAGCTGGGCGTCACCTTCACGGCGCTGGCGACGGTGGACGACGCACCGCTGGCGACGTTCCTGATGAAGGACCCGAGCTTCAGCGCGGCCTGACCGATTCCCCTTCTTTCCAGCTAGGAGCCCTACGCGCCATGGCCCGTTTCAACGTCAACGCCGCCCGTGCCCAGCGTCTCGAAACCGTCGGGAAGGACTGGGAGTTCGAGGTGGACAGCGATGTGTTCCACCTGCCGACCGAGTTCCCGCGCAGCATCGCCAAGCAGATCGCGGCGCTGGAGGACAACGACATCGACGGCCTGCTGGCGCTGCTGCTCGGGCCCGAGCAGTTCGAGCGTCTGGGCAAGTACGACATCAGCGTCCAGGACGTCTCCGCGATCCTGGAGGCGTACGGCAACGAGACAGGCATGACGCTGGGGGAAGGCTGAGCCTCGGCGCGCTGGTCGACGAGCACGCCGAGGCCCTGGAGGCGGACCTGCTCCGCCACTACGGAGTCGACCTCCTCGACTGGCACCGGGGCCGCCTCTCCTCCCGCCGCCTGCGCGTCCTGACCGAACACCTGCCCGCCGACTCGTCCTTCGCCCGGGCGGTCCACGGCGAACAGGCGGACTGGACGGTCACGGATCATCTGCTGGCGGCCGTCGTCGACCATCTCGCGGTCGCCAACTGGATGTTCGCGACGGCCAACCGGGACGAGGACACGGAGCCGGCTCCTTATCCGGAGCCGGTGCCGCGACCGGGCGGCTCGGCGACGGAAGCGGTGGAGGCCGTGGGGACAGCGGGGGAGGAGCACTCCGCCACTCCGGCCGAGATCGTGGCCTTTCTGAGTTCGCCCGCATGAAAGCCCGCATGAAAGGAGGAGTCCTTGCCCCCCTCGGACTCACCCGGAACCATTCCTTCGTGGTTCGTCACCTATGAGGCGTCCAAGGCCTTCCAGGACGCTGTCAGAAAAGTCGTTGACGTCAAGTGGCTCGCCGACAACCTGCCGGTCACCGGTGCGAAGGCCGAAGCCACCGGTGTGAAGCTGGAGGCCAACGCCGCCGCCGCAACGTTCTTCGGGGCGCAGACCGAGTACAGCCTGTTCAAGGCCGAGGGCGCGCTCTTCGACCTGAACAAGGTCCTGGCCGACCGGGCCCAGGAGAGGCGGGACAAGGAGCAGGACGACCGGCTCCGTGGTCTGTCCGCCGGGGCTGTGAAAACTGGGGACCTGATCGCCAAGGTGAGGCAGGACCTCCAGGCCACCACCGCCGCCCTCCGCAAGACCCTGGGTGAAGGCGACAAGCAACTGCGCAAGGAAGTCCCCGAACTCCGGACCAAGGTCAACGCCATCCGTGACCGCCTGCTCGCCGACGATCAGAAGCTGCACGGCCGGATCACCACCCTCGGCAACAAGGTCGCCCAGGGCACGCGCAACGCGGACGACCGCAGCAGGGTCGAGAAGGCCAGGGTGAAGGAGCTGGACAAAGAGGTCAGGGCAGGCCTGCGGCGAGTCGATCAGTTGCAGGGCAGCGCCAAGGCCGCGGGCCGTGACATCGGCATCTTGATCGACCGCGTCACCGCTCTCGAACGCGCCCTGCGGTAAGAGCGACTCGCACGACCCCGACCACAACGGCGACAGCGACGGAGTCAACCCACCATGCAGACGTCACTCCTATCGGTCACCCGGGCGCTGAACCAGATGCGATCCGCCGCGACCAACACCGGCGGTGCCGTCTCGCGTATGCGGACCGCGGTGACCGGTACCAGTGGTTCGGTCGACCGGCTCAGGAGTGCCGCGACGCAGGCGAGCACCGCCACCGGGCGGCTACGGACCGCCGCCACCCAGGCGAGCGGTGGGCTCAATCAGATGCGGACGGCCGCCACCCGGGCCTCCGCCGATGTCCAGCGGGCGGGGCGGAGTGCGGCGTCGGGGGGTGGGTTGTTCTCGCGGTTCAGTCAGGGGCTGCGGACCGCCACCACCGCTCAGCGAGGGCTCAACACCGCGATGAAGGCCAACATCCTCGGTGCCATCCTCGCGCTCATCATGCCGCTCATCACCAAGCTCATCGACATGGCCATGCAGTCGAAGACCGTGCAGGCCGTGGTGCAGGCGGCGTTCAAGATTATCGGGCAGGTGGTGGGGACGGTCATGAAAGGGGCGTCGGCCGCCATCAACTGGCTCATTGATGCCGGGAAGAGTGTGGTCAATTGGCTGAAGGCCAACTGGCCGTTGCTCGTGGCCATTCTGACCGGGCCGGTGGGGATCGCCGTGCTGGCGATCGTGAAGCACTGGGACCGGATCAAAGAGGCGGTCGGGACGGTGCGCGACTGGATCGTCGACAAGTGGAACGCCGTAGTTGATTTTTTGCGGGGGGTTCCCGGGAAGATCTGGGGCTTCTTCGCCGAACTGCCCGACCGGCTGATGGGTCTGGGCGGCGACCTCATCATGGGGCTCATCAACGGCATCAAGAACTCGGCCTCGGCCCTTCTCAACACCGTCAAGAACTTCATCATCAACACCATTCCCGGGCCCATCCGCAGCATCCTCGGCATCTCGTCGCCGTCCAAGGTGATGATGGGCTTCGGCGGTGACGTCGGCGAAGGTCTCGCGCTGGGCATGGAGGGCGCCGGAAACCGGGTGGCGGGTGCCGCCGGGCGGCTCGCCACCGCCACCGCGCGCAGCGTCATCGGTCCCGGCTACCGCCTCACCGGCACCGCCGCCCGCTCGGGAACCGGTGCCGGTGGCGCCACCGCGACCTCCCCGGTCACCGTCAACGTCCATCCCCGCCCAGGACAGTCCGAGTACGAGATCGGCCGTATCACCGCCCGTGAACTCGCCTGGGCGGCCAAGCGATGAGCGGGCAGCAGCTCCAGCAGCCGGTGTTCGAGGTGGACGGCTGGGCCGGGAACACCGTCGACGACTCCGGCGTCGAATGGTGGGTCACCAGCGAGCAGGGCTGGGCCGGCACCCCGCCCCTCCGGCTCACCCTGACCGACCGGCCCGAGCGGCACGGCGCGTTCGACGCCCCCTCCTACCGCGGACCCCGCGTGATCACCCTGGAGGGCACCGCCGTCGTCCCCGACCGGCCGGCCCGCGAAACGGCCAAGGACCGGCTGGCCGCCGTACTCGCCGACGGCAGTACGCTCACGCCGCTCGTCGTCACCGAACCGCACCGCACCCGGCGGGCGTTGGTCCGGCTCACCGCCGAGACGAAGATCGTCGACCGCAAGTCCGGCTTCGAGTTCTCCCTGACCATGACCGCGCCGGATCCGCTGCGGTACTCGTACGGGCTCAACACCAGTACCTGCCCGCTGCCCTCCTCCAGCGGTGGCGTCGCCTTTCCGCTCACTTTCCCCCTGGACTTCGGATCGGGTTCCTCCGGCGGCCGGCTGCTGCTGGAGAACCAGGGCACCGTCCCCACCTGGCCCGTGTGGCGGATCGGCGGGCCCTGCGTCCAGCCGGTGATCACCAACACCGCGACCGGCGAGGAACTCGCCTTCGAACTCGCCCTCCAGGAAGGCGAGTTCCTGGTCATCGACACCGACGCGCGCTCGGTCCTCCTCCAGGGCACCGCCTCCCGCCGCTCCGCGCTGCGGCCCGGCTCGGACTGGTTCCCGCTCCGGCCGGGCTCGACGCCCGTCCTCTTCCGCGCCCGCGACTACGCCCCGGCCGCCCGGCTGACCGCCGAGTGGCGCGACGCCTGGCTCTGACCCGCCTACCAAAAGAGCTACAGAAGGAACGCACCCGCATGGCTGACTCTGAATTCGAACGTGACTCCGGATGGCTCTCGGGCAGTGTCGTCGGCGCCGAGGACGCCCGGCTCGCCACCGGTGTGCTCGCTGCGGCGTCCGCCGACCCCGGCAACCCGATCGCCGCCCGTACGGGAATCAAGCCGGGCCCCGGCAACCCGGGCGCCGTCGAGGCGACCGCCACGCCGTCCCGCGAGGTGACCGTGCGCCCGTTCCAAGGCGTCGTGCAGGGCACCCGGAGCACCGCGGCGGGCGCGTATCTGATCACGCTCGCCCAGCAGAAGAAACTCGACGTGCTGACCGCGGCCCCCGCCCACTCGTCCAACCCCCGCATCGCCCTCGTCGTGGCCCAGCAGACCGACCGGCAGTACGGCGACGCGAGCGACGGCATGCTCGTCCACGTGGTGGCCGGGGCCCCCGCGGTGACGCCGGTCGCGCCCACGGTGGACGACGACTACATCCCGCTCGCCGCGATCACCGTCCGGGCGAACGCGGGGTCGATCGCCCGAGGCGACATCAAGGACCTGCGGGTGTCCACCGTCGCCGCCGGCGGAGTGCTGCCCCTCCAGACCCACGAGTCGCTCCCGGCCGACGGCTACTCCGGGCAGCGGCTGTACGACCTGGAGACCAGGCTCGACCTCGTACGGACCGGCACCGAGTGGCGGCCCGCGGTCACCGGCGCGGTCCAGTTCTTCGGCCCGGCCGACAACGGCTGGCCGCTGACCAGCGGTTCGGCGGGGGCCACCGGCTACACCTTCAACCAGGTGACCGTGCCGGCCGCGCCCTATCCCCGACTGCTCCTGATCACGGGGCAGTTGACCGCGTCGACCTCGGGCGCCAACGAGCGGTGGGACCACGTGGTGCGCGGGCAGGACGGGACGCCCTACTCCCTCGCCTGCTTCCACGGCGGCGCCACGGGGATCACCACCAGCGTCGCGAGCGGCCACCGGCTGCTGCCCGCGAACACGCCGCTGGTGCTGACGCAGTTCGTCGCCCGGGGCGGCGGCATGACGACCGGCACCGCGTCCGTGTTCTCGCCCGACGCGCACTACACCGGTCTGCGCGTGATGGCGTTCCCCGTCCCCTGACTCCGCGAGCAGAAGAGGCACCCGCATGAGTACGCCCACTCCAGAACGCGACTCCGCCTGGATCTCCGGCGGGGTCATCGACGCCGAGGACGCCCGCCTCGCGACCGGCGTGCTCGCCGCACCCGGGGCCGGACCCATCCAGGCCCGCAGCGGCATCCGCGCGGCCACCGGCGACCCCGGCCGGGTCCAGGCCACCACCACGGTGTCCGGCAAGGTCACCGTGGCGCCCTTCCAGGGCGTGATCCAGGGGACGAGCGCCACCGCGACCGGCGCCTACCTCGTCACGCTCGACCAGGAGAAGCTCCTCGACGTACTCGGCACGCACCCCGCCGACTCGGCCAACCCGCGCATCGACCTGGTCATCGCCCGGCAGCGGGACGAACAGTACGGCGACGCCACCACTGCCATGACCGTCGAACTCGTCAAGGGAACGGCCGCCGCCACCCCCACCGACCCCGCGGTGACCGGCGACCACATCCCGCTCGCCCGGATCAGGATTCCGAAGAACGCCGCGTCCGTCGCCAACGCCAACATCGAGGACCTGCGCCCCTGGACCACGGCCGCCGGCGGCATCCTGCGGGTCTGGGGCGCGGCCAACCGGCCCACGTACCCGTACACCGGCATGTACATCCACCGCTGGGACACCAACCATCTGGAGTGGTACGACAGTTCGGCGGGCTGGCAGGCGGTCAACGACGACACCGGCTGGGTCACCCTCCCCCTGCTTCCCAACTGGAACGTGTACAACAACGAGACACCGGCCGTACGCCGGGTCGGCGCCACCGTCCACATGCGCGGCGCCCTGCAGACCGCCGTCGCCCTCTCGACCAACGCCATCTCCATGATCGCCGTCCCGGCCGGTTTCCGCCCGGCGGTGGGGCACCACTGGTACACCGCGCTGGGCGGTGTGACACGAGGGCTCGAACTCATGCTCCGCACCGACGGCACCGTGGTGCTGTTCGCTCAGGGCGTCCAGTTGCCGGCCACCCAGTTGATCTACCTCAACACCACCTGGCTGGTGGACCAGTGACCCGCACCCCGACCCGCTACACCTACTACACCGCCGACCTCGCCACCGGCGCCATCACCGACGAACTCCCGCTGTACGACGTCACGTTCAGCAGCGAACTCAACGAGGCGGGCGAGTTCCGCGCCCGGTTGCCCCTGGGCGACCCGCGCGTCACCGTGCACCACCCCCGGGAACTCACCGAGCCCGGACGCACCGCCCTCTACGTCGAGCGGGACGGCGTGCTCGTATGGGGCGGGGTGATCTGGACCGTCAAGTACACCTCCGCCGACCAGCACCTGGAGATCGGGGCGGCCGGCTTCCTCTCCTACTTCGACCACCGCCGTGTCCTGCCCGCCGACTTCGACCCGGACGCCACCGACCTGTCCGCGGCCGACGTGCCCTTCATCGACCGCGACCAGTCCGACATCGCCCGCGCCCTCGTCGCCACCGCCCAGGCACACCCCGGCGGCGACATCCGGGTGCGCCCCGAGTCCACGGCCGGCTCCGGCATCACCCGCACCCTCGTCTACCGCGGCAGCGACCTCAAGAGCACCGGCGAGGCCCTGCGCGAGCTGGCGAGCCTGGAGAACGGCCCCGACTTCGTCTTCGACATGGCGTACGGCACCGACGGCCGCCCCGTCCACCGGCTGCGCGTCGGCACTCCGCACCTCGGCCAGCAGGGCACCCCGCACGTCTGGGAGTACGGGGCCAATCTGATCGGCTACACCTGGCCGGTCGACGGCGCCTCCACCGCGAGCCGGGTCTTCGCCCTCGGCGAGCAGGGCGAGGGGGAGAACAGCCAGCTCGTCGCCGTCGCCGAGGACCGCGCCACCGGACGCCCGCTCACCGAGACCGAGGTCTCCTACGTCCATCTCACCGACGCGGCCCTCCTGGCCTCCCAGGCCCGCTCGGCCCTCGCCGCCGTCTCGGCCCCCGTGGTCCTGCCCGAGCTGACCGTGCGGGCCGACCTGGACCCGGTGCTCGGCTCCTACCAGGTGGGCGACGACGCCACCGTCGTCATCAAGGACGTCTTCTTCCCCGAGGGCACCCAGTTCGACGTACGGATCACCGGGATCGAGGTCACCCCGGGCAACGACGCGGGCGAGGAACAGGTCCAGCTGACCGTGACACCCACCACGAACAGGAGCATCCCGTGACCAGGATCAACCGCCCCGACACCCTCCTGACCGAGCTCCGCGACATCAAGCGCCGGCTGCACGCCCTGGAGACCGCGCAGCGCACGACGCCCGGCACCACCGCCCAGGCGACCGGCACGCCTGCCGAGGAACCCGCCGAGACGGACGCTCCCGACTCCGAGTAGCCGTTTCCGCAGGTGAGGGAGGCTCGCGTGGTAATCGCACAGACGTTCGGGATTTGGTCTATGGTGGGGGTGAGGCAGTCGGGAACTGATGTTCGATAGCGGGAGGTGCGGATGCCTGGCTTCACCCATCTGCACACCGTCTCCGGGTTCTCCCTGCGCTACGGCGCCTCGCACCCGGAGCGGCTGGCCGAGCGCGCCTCCGAACGGCACATGGACGCCCTCGCCCTCACCGACCGCGACACCCTCGGCGGCACGGTCCGCTTCGCCAAGGCCTGCGCCAAGGCGGGCGTCCGTCCGCTGTTCGGCGTGAACCTGGCGGTGGAGGAGCAGGAGTCCGTACGTCGACAAAAGCGCCGTACTCCGGTCCGTGGCGGTGCCTTCATCGACGAGTCGACACCGCGGGTGACCTTCCTCGCCCGGGACGGCGCCCGCGGCTGGGCCGGCCTGTGCCGGCTCGTCACCGCCGCCCACACCGCCGAGGACACCCCGCTGCTGCCCTGGTCCGCCGCCCCCGCGGAGGGCCTGACCGTCCTGCTCGGCCCCGACTCCGACGTCGGCCGCGCGCTCGCCGCGGGACGCCCCGACCGGGCGGCGAGGCTCCTCGGCCCCTGGCGGGAGACCTACGGCGACGCCCTGCGCCTCGAAGCCGTCTGGCACGACCGCACGGGCACCGGCCCCGGCTCCCTGCGGCTGGCCGCCCGCACCATCGGCTTCGCCGCCGAGCAGCGGATCCGGCCCGTGCTCAGCAATGCCGTCCGCTATGCCGACCCCGGCCTCGGCCCGGTCGCCGACGTCCTGGACGCCGCCCGCCGCCTTGTCCCGGTCGACCCCGCCAAGGGACTGGACTCGGGGGAGGCCTGGCTCAAGGACGCGGACGTCATGCTCGAGGCGGCCGAGCGGATCGTCGAGGCCGCGGGCTTCCGGCGCGACACCGCACTCCGCCTGCTGGAACAGACGCAGGCCGCCGCCGCCGAGTGCCTGGTCGACCCCGAGGACGACCTCGGCATCGGCACCGTCCACTTCCCCGAACCGCACCTCGTCGGCGCCGGCCGCCGCACCGCACAGCGCGCGCTGGCCTCCCGGGCGGCGGCGGGCATGGTGCTGCACGGTTACGACCACCGGCGCGCCTACTGGGAGCGGATGCACGAGGAACTGGACATCATCGCCCACCACGGCTTCGCCTCCTATTTCCTGACGGTCGCTCAAGTCGTGGACGACGTGAAGAAGATGGGCATCCGGGTCGCCGCGCGCGGCTCCGGCGCCGGCTCCCTCGTCAACCACCTCCTCGGCATCGCCCACGCCGACCCCGTCGAGCACGGGCTGCTGATGGAGCGCTTCCTGTCCAAGCGCCGGCTGGTACTGCCCGACATCGACATCGACGTGGAGTCCGCCCGCCGACTGGAGGTCTACCGCGAGATCATCGGCCGGTTCGGCACCGAACGGGTCGCGACCGTCTCGATGCCGGAGACCTACCGCGTCCGGCACGCGATCCGGGACGTCGGCGCCGCCCTCTCCATGGACCCGGCCGACATCGACCGCATCGCCAAGTCCTTCCCGCACATCCGCGCGCGGGACGCCCGCGCGGCCCTGGAGGAACTGCCGGAACTGCGCCAACTGGCCGGTGAGAAGGAGAAGTACGGCAGGCTCTGGGAGCTGACCGAGGCCCTCGACGCCCTCCCGCGCGGGATCGCCATGCACCCCTGCGGAGTGCTCCTGTCCGACGCGTCCCTGCTGAGCCGTACGCCGGTCATGCCCACCAGCGGCGAGGGCTTCCCCATGTCGCAGTTCGACAAGGAGGACGTCGAGGACCTCGGGCTGCTCAAGCTCGATGTGCTCGGGGTGCGGATGCAGTCGGCGATGGCGCACGCGGTCGCGGAGGTGGAGCGGACGACGGGGGAGCGGGTCGACCTGGACGCGCTCGATTTCGAACGGGGGGACGGCGACCCGGCGACGTACGAACTCATCCGCTCCACCGAGACGTTGGGCTGCTTCCAGATCGAGTCGCCGGGGCAGCGGGACCTGGTCGGGCGGCTTCAGCCGGCCACCTTCCACGACCTCGTGGTCGACATCTCGCTCTTCCGGCCGGGGCCGGTCGCCGCCGACATGGTGCGGCCGTTCATCGAGGCGCGGCACGGGCGGGCGCCGATCCGCTATCCGCACCGGGATCTGGAAGGGCCGCTGCGGGAGACGTACGGAGTCGTCGTCTTCCATGAGCAGATCATCCACATCGTCGACATCATGACCGGCTGCGGACGGGCCGAGGCGGACCGGGTGCGGCGTGGGCTGTCCGACCCGGAGTCGCAGGGGCGGATCAAGGTGTGGTTCGCGCAGCACGCGGCGGCGAAGGGCTACGACGCGGAAACGATTCAGCGGACCTGGGAGATCGTCGAGGCCTTCGGCTCGTACGGCTTCTGCAAGGCGCACGCCGTCGCCTTCGCCGTACCGACCTACCAGTCGGCGTGGCTGAAGGCGCACCACCCGGCCGCCTTCTACGCCGGGCTGCTCACGCACGACCCCGGGATGTATCCGAAGCGGCTGCTGCTGGCGGACGCGCGGCGGCGTGGGGTGCCGATCCTGCCGTTGGACGTGAATGTGTCGGGGGTCGCACACCGTATCGAACTGGTGTCTGAATCCGGGGTGTGGGGGCTGCGGTTGGCCCTCTCCGACGTGCACGGCATCAGCGAGGCCGAGGCGGCGCGGATCGCGGACGGGCAGCCGTACACCTCGCTGCTGGACTTCTGGGAGCGGGCGCGGCCCAGCCGTCCGCTCGCCCAAAGGCTGGCCCAAGTCGGCGCGTTGGACGCCTTCGGGGCCAACCGCCGTGATCTGCAACTGCACTTGACCGAGCTGCACCGAGGCGCCAGGGGTGCGGGCGGCGGCCAACTCCCGCTGTCCGGCGGGCGGAAGACCGCGCCGGCCGGACTGCCCGACCTCTCCTCGGCGGAGCGGCTCAGCGCCGAACTGGGAGTGCTGTCCATGGACACCTCGCGCCATCTGATGGACGATCACCGCGCGTTCCTCGACGAACTGGGAGTGGTGTCCGCGCGGCGGCTGCGGGATGCCGGGCACGGGGAGACGGTGCTGGTCGCGGGCGCCAAGGCGGCGACCCAGACCCCGCCGATCCGGTCCGGCAAGCGGGTCATCTTCTCCACCTTGGACGACGGCACCGGCCTGGTCGACCTCGCCTTCTTCGACGACTCCCACGACGCCTGCGCCCACACCGTCTTCCACTCCTGGCTGCTGCTGGTGCGCGGAGTGGTGCAGCGGCGCGGCCCGCGCAGCCTCAGCGTGGTGGGCGCCGCCGCCTGGAACCTCGCCGAACTGGTCGAACTGCGCGCCGAGGGCGGCCTCGACGTGGTGGCGGCCCGGCTCGCGGAGCCGATGCCGGAAGGAAGCGGGGATTCGACGGGCGGACGGCGAATCCAGATGCCCACCGGATACGAAATGCACCCGTGGGCCGATCTGCGTCCGGCGGGTCAAGAGCCTTCACAAGTACGGAAGTTGTGGCACCAGAGTCCGGGGAGTGCGGGATGACCATCCTCTGCGTACGTTTCCAGCTGCCGTCGGCGCGCGAGGCGGCCCTGCCGGAGCTGATCGGGTTGCTCGAGGAGTTCACGCCGGTCGTCGAAGCGCTGCCGCCGGACGGGGCGCTGGCCGATCTGCGGGGCGCCGAGCGGTACTTCGGGCGTAGCGCCGTCGAGCTGGCGGCGGTGATCCGTGTCCGTTCCCTGGCCCTGTACGGGGTCGACTGTGCGATCGGCGCCGGGCCAGGACCGATGCTGGCCCGCATGGCGCTGCACGACGCCCGGCCCGGGGTGACCCATGAGCTGCCCGAAGGGCCGGACGGCATCGCCGAGCTGCCCGTCACCGCGCTCCCCGGCGTCGGCACCGCGACCGCCCGCACCCTGTGCGAGTACGGGCTCGACACCCTCGGCCTGGTCGCCGCCGCACCCCTGTCCACGCTCCAGCGCCTGGTCGGCGCGAAGACCGGCCGCGAGCTGCGCGAGAAGGCGAACGGCTTCGACCGGGGTCGGGTCGTACCGAACGCCGTCTCCCGCTCCCTGGCCGCCGAACGCCCCTTCCGTCGCGATGAGTTGGATCCCGACCGGCACCGTCGCGCCCTGCTCTCTGCCGCCGAGGAGCTGGGCGCCCGGCTGCGCGCCCTGGAGAAGGTCTGCGGCACCCTGACCCTCACCGTGCGCTACGCCGACCGCACCGCGACCACCCGCACCCGCACCCTCAAGGAACCCACCGCCCACTCGGCCGCCCTCACCCGGACCGCGTACGACATGTACGAGGCCCTCGGCCTCCAGCGCGCCCGGGTGCGGTCGGTCACCCTGCGCGCCGAGGCCCTCGGCCCCGCCGAACAGGCCTCCTACCAGCTCACCTTCGACCCGGTGGACGAGAAGGCCCGCCGTATCGAGGAAGTGGCGGACCGCGCGCGAGCGAAGTTCGGCCCGCACGCGGTGATGCCGGGGACGCTGGCGGCGTAACTCTCCTGGGTGATCTGTCAGTTGGCCCACGGCGGCACGATGCGTGTGCCGTCGGCCAGCTCCGCCTCCAGGCCGATGGAGGTGGTGACCCAGGTGAGCGTGGTCCGCTCGGTCGGGTTCTCGACGGTGAGGGTCGCGCCGGGGTTGATGATCAGGGTGTCGCCGGCCGTGACGCGGTCGGTGCGGCCGTCGAGCGTGATCAGCAGCTCGCCGTCGAGGATGTGCAGGATCTCCTCCCGGTTGACGGTGTGCGCGGGCGCCTTGGTCCCGGGCGGGATCTCACCCCGCCAGGCGCAGAGTTCCTTGCTGCCGGTGCGGGGAGTGGCGTACGAGACGAAGCGGGCGCCGTGGATCTCGTGGGTGACGGCGTCGGACTGGCGGATGACTGGCATGGGTGAGGTCTCCTCGGCTCGGCAATATGGTCAAGCAGCTTGACTATATGTGACATATCATCAAGCTGCTTGACCAATTCGTCAAGGGTGTTTCAATGCCCCCGTGCAGAACTCCGAAGCCGTCGCCCTCACCGCCGCCCTGCTCTCCGCCGCGGCCGACCTGACGCAGCGCATCAACGACCGTGTAGTGGCCCGCGGGTTCGAGGTGAGGCCCGCGCACGGCTTCGCGTTCACGCGGCTCGCCCCCGACGGGGCGACGGTCACCGACCTCGCTGTCCATCTCGGGGTCACCAAGCAGGCCGCGAGTCAGCTCGTCGAGGAGCTTGTGCGCAAGGGGTATGTCGAGCGGCGGCCGCATCCCGACGATGCGCGCGCCCGGCTGGTCGTGCTGACCGAGCGGGGGTGGGCCTGCACGAGGGCCGCGGAGGAGGCGGCCGCGGATGCGGTGCGCGAGTGGGTCGATGTGCTCGGCGAGAGTGAAGTGCGGGCGTTGTCCGACCGGTTGGGGCGCATCGCGCCCTATGGCCCCCTCAGGCCCATCTGGTGATGGTTCGTCAGTAGCACTACCACGGCACCGCCACAGCCACTGGCTAGCGCTGGAAGTTTTTACTGACGCGTAACTTCACAAGTGAACTACCCACTCGTAACTTGACGAGTGAACAGCATCCTTCGTGATCCGGATCACAGGGCGTAGAGCCGTCGCAACTCCCTTGAGCCGCAAGGAGATCACCCGATGCTGCCCTGGAAACGAGTGCTCAGACCCCTGACCGCGCTGCTGCTGACCGCCACGGTCGCCCTGGTCCCCGCCGCCACCGCTCAGGCCGCCGATTCCCCGAGCAGTGGCTGGAACAACTACTCCTGCAAACCGTCCGCCGCCCACCCCCGCCCCGTCGTCCTGGTGCACGGCACCCTCGGGAACTCCGTCGACAACTGGCTGGGCCTCGCGCCGTATCTGAAGAACCGCGGATACTGCGTCTTCTCCCTCGACTACGGCCAACTGCCGGGCGTCCCCTTCTTTCATGGCCTCGGACCTGTCGACAAGTCGGCCGAGCAGCTGAAGACCTTCGTCGACAAGGTGCTCACCGCGACCGGCGCCACCGAGACCGACCTCGTCGGCCACTCGCAGGGCGGCATGATGCCCCGCTACTACGTCAAGTTCCTCGGCGGCGCCGTCAAGGTGAAGGCCCTCGTCGGCATCGCGCCCAGCAACTACGGCACCGACCTCAACGGTCTGACCAACCTGCTGCCGTACTTCCCGGGCGCCGGGGACCTGCTCACCACCGCGACCCCCGCGCTCGCCGACCAGATCGTCGGCTCCGCCTTCCTCGCCAAGCTCAACCAGGGCGGCGACACCGTCCCCGGCGTCAGCTACACGGTCCTCGCCACCAAGTACGACGAGGTCGTCACGCCGTACCGGAGCCAGTACCTGAGCGGATCCGGCGTGCGCAACGTCCTGCTCCAGGACCTGTGCCCGCTCGACCTCTCCGAGCATGTGTCCATCGGGCTGTTCAGCCGGATCGCCTTCCATGAGGTGGCGAACGCCCTCGACCCGGCCCGCGCCACCCCGACCACCTGCGCATCGGTGGTCAGTTGAACGCGCCGGGGCCTGACCGGCCTGAGCCGCCGGTCAGGCCCCGGAGTCCTGGGGGCGTCAGCGGCCGGACCGGCCACCGCTCACCGCACGCCGGCGCACCGACGCGAACAGGGCCGCGGCGTCCAGCGCGAGGGCTGCCGCGCCGCCGACCGCGATGTAGGGAGTGCTGCTGTCGCCGCCGGTCTCGGCCAGGTTCTCCGAAGCGCCCGCCGCCTTCGGCTCGTTGGCGGCGACAGAATCGGTGGCCGCCTCGGTGGCCGGCTCCGCCGACGTGCTCGCGTCGTCGTCGCCGTGACCGTGGTGCTCGATGGTCGACTTGTCGGCGCCGTCCTCGATCTGCTCCTCGGACGGGGCGGAGGCGGACGGAGCCGGGGCCGGGGCCGCGGAGGAATCGTCGGTGGCCGGGGCGTCGCTGCCGCCGAAGGTGACGTCCGAGCAGGAGTAGAACGCCTCCGGGCTGTCCGACCGCTGCCAGACCGCGTACAGCAGCTGCTTGCCGGAGCGCTCGGGCAGGCTGCCGGAGAAGGTGTAGTAGCCGCCCGAGGCGGCCGGGTCGGTGACCGTCGCGACCGGGTTGGCCAGATCGAGGTCGTCCCAGGCCAGCGGCTGCGCCGCGTCGTAGCCGGGCTTGGTGATGTACACCTTGAAGGTGCCCTTGTGCGGGGCCGTCACGCGGTACTTGAAGGTGTACGACCCACTGCTCACGCTGGTCGCGGGCCAGTCGGCGCGGGCCAGGTCGAGCCCCTTGAACGCCTCGTTGTTCGCGCTGCACAGCTTGCCGTCCGGGATCAGTGCCTGGTGCTGCCCGTTCGCGTCGCCGATGCGTATGCCGTTCCAGTCGTACAGCGCCTGCGTGCCGCCGGCCGCGACCGCCGCCTTGCACGCCTCGGACTTCGGGCTCTCGGGCCCCTCCGCGTAACACTGCGAGACCCGGCTGACCGGGTCGCCCATCGAGCCGTGCGCGGACGCGGGCGCGGCGGCCAGCGCGGTCAGGGCGAGCGGGGCGATGCCGACGGCTGCGACGGTGGCGACCTTGCGGCGTGCGGGCATGACGGAACTCCTCGGAACGGTCACTGGATCGATGGGCCGGAACCCGTGGGGGGCGATCAGCAAGCTAGCCCCGGATGACCGTGAAATCGCCTGCTGGAGGCGGGAGAGGGAGATCCTTATGGTCGCTTTAAGGGAGTACTCAGACTGGGATCAGGTAGCTACGGTTCGAGACATGACAGACGACGAGATCCGGCCCGCCGGGGCCGCCGACGTACCGGCCGTGAAGAGCGTCACCGACGCGGCGTACCGCCCCTATGTCGAGCGGATCGGGGTGGTGCCGGTGCCCATGGAGGCGGACCACGCGGCGAACGTGGCCGCGGGAAAGGTGTTCGTCACGGGCGATCCGGTGATCGGTCTGGTCGTGCTCGAGACGCACGAGGACCATCTGTTCCTCGACAGCATCGCCGTCCACCCCGACGCCCATGGCAAGGGCGTCGGGCGACGGCTGCTGGAGTTCGTGGACGCACGCGCGCGTGCGCTCGGCCTGCCCGAGGTCAGGCTCTACACGAACGTGATGATGTGGGAGAACCAGAAGATCTACCCGAAATACGGCTACGAGGTCATCGAGCATCGCGCGGACGGGCCGTACGACCGCATCCACTACCGCAAGCGGCTCATCTGACGCGTCTCATGAACTCGCCCGCCCGGTCAGCCGTCCGGCCACCATGTGCGCGCGATGTCCTTTCGGACCTCGGAACGCTCGTCGGGGCGCTCGTCGGCCCGCTCACGGAGCCGGCGGACGTCCGTCTTCTTCAGGGGCTTCTGCACGGTGACTCGGCGCATGGCTGCCTCCTTCAGGGCTACCGGGTTCCGCGTTGTCACGGAGGTAGACCCTTTCGGCGAGGGTTCCTCATCGGTGCCCGGCTGTCAGTGGCGGTCATCACGATTTCGACCTTCATTCGACTGCGCTTCGACCAGGGCTCGATTGTCAGTGGTGGCTGTCACGCTGTGAGCATGAGCGATGACGAGAACACGCACGCCGGAGCGGTCGCGGACTGGGACGCGGCGGCCCCCACCTTCGACGACGAGCCCGACCACGGCCTGCGCGACCCCAACGTGCGCCTGGCCTGGGCCGACCGGCTGCGCGCCTGGCTGCCCCCGCGGCCGGGCGACGTCCTCGACCTCGGCTGCGGCACCGGCAGCCTGTCGCTCCTCGCGGCCGAGCAGGGGCACCGCGTCACTGGCGTCGACCTGTCCCCGGCCATGGTCGCGCTGGCGAGAGCGAAGCTCGCCGGACGTGACGCCGTGTTCCTCGTCGGTGACGCGGCGGCGCCACCGGTGGGCGAGGACCGGTTCGACTCCGTGCTCGTACGCCATGTCCTGTGGGCCCTGCCCGACCCCGGCCGCGCCCTGCGGCACTGGCGGGAGCTGCTGCGCCCAGGAGGCCGGCTCGTGCTGGTCGAGGGCGTCTGGGGCACGGTCAGCCCGGCCGGCATCTCCGCCGACCGGCTCACCGAGCTGCTCGCGCCACTCGCCGGACAAGCGCGCGTGGAACGGCTGTCGGACGAGCCCCGGCTATGGGGGAGGGCGGTGGAGGACGACCGGTATGCGGTGGTGGTCCAGCTGTGACCTCAGGCCAGCAGCGCTTCGAAGTCACCCCTGAGCGCCAAGGCCTCCAGCTCGTCCAGGGCGGCCATCGCCGAGGCCGCGGCCTCGGGGTCCCGCCGCGCCAGCCCGCTCTCGGCGAACTCGTCCTCGTCCAGACGTCGTACGTCCGTCCCGTCGGCGGAGCGCCAGAGGTCGAGGTCCAGATCCTCCACGACCAGCTCGGCGCCGGAGAGCACGGCCGGGCGCGTGATGTCGCAGTACCAGCCCTTCAGCGCGCCTCGGGCGTCGCGGACCTCCTTCACCGAGTACCAGCGGTCGCGCCAGTAGTACTCGGTGAAGACGTCGCCGGACTCGAAGCGTACGAAGCCGAAGTCGCGGGTGGTGTCGCCGGCCCAGGGTGCGCGTACCGCGATCCTGGTGCCGTCGTCGCCGAGCAGCTGTGCCGGGTAACGGATCTTCGTACGGCCCGCCTTGACCAGGACGACATCGACAGGGGTCTTCGAGTCAGCCGAGCTCGCGGACATAGCGCACCTCCGTCGCGCAGATCTCGTATCCGAACCACTTGTTGATCGCGAGCATCGGGCCGTTCCCCGCGTCGTTGCCCGTGAACGCCTCCGTGAATCCGGCGGCGCGGGCGCGGTGCAGGGAGTCGTTCTTGGCGAGCTTGGCCAGGCCCCGGCCACGGAAGTCGCGGGCGGTGCCGGTCATGACCGTGCCGTAGCGGGTGCCGCCGTCCGTGCGGGCCGCGCTGAAGGCGGCGGGGCGGCCGTCGACGAGCGCGACCGAGGTGAGCTCGGGGCTGAGCAGGGGGTGCCGCCAGGTGCTCTCCAGCCAGGCCTCGTAGTCCGTGAACTCGTAGTCGACGTCGCTCGGTTCGTCCGCCATCGTCTCCGCGTCCAGCGTGAACAGCGGGCGCGGATCGTCCGCGAAGTCGGCGGCCGACCGCAGTTCGACGCCCGGCGGGAGGTCCTGCAGCGGGGGCAGGGAACCGTTCACCAGGTCCAGGCGGAGGAAGTGGGCGGAACGGCTCGCTCGATAGCCGTGCCGCTCGGCGAAGACGCGGTTGCCAGGCTCGTCGAGGACCCAGGCGAAGACCTTGGTCGCGCCCTGCGCGGCCAGGTGCTCGTCGGCGGCACGGACCAGCAGGGAGCCGACGCCGCGGCGCGTCCGCTCCGGGTGTACGTACAGGTTGATGTAGCCCTGGCCGGGCTCCGGGCTGTCGTGGACCATGCCGACGTTGGCCGTGCCGATCACCTCGCCGTCCTCCTCGGCGACGAGGGGAAGGTAGTGGGCGTCGGGATGGGCGTGAGTGACGTCGTAGGCGATGGCCTCCGGGGTGTACAGGATGTACGGGAGGGCCTGCTGGCGGACGTGGGCGAAGCCCTCGGTGTCGGCCCGGACTTCGGGGCGCAGCTCGCGCACGATGACGGTCATGTGGCCGCACGCTACGTGGGCCGTGCGCCGCGATGCCTCTCATTTTCCCGGGGTGCGGGACAATCGGCCCGTGACCTTGAAGATCCACATCGATGACAGTGCCCCGCCGTACGAGCAGGTGCGTGCGCAGATCTCCGAGCAGGCGCGGGCGGGGGTGCTGCCCGTGGGGTACCGGCTGCCGACGGTGCGCGGGCTCGCCGAGTCGCTCGGGCTGGCCGCGAACACGGTCGCCAAGGCGTATCGGACCCTGGAGGCGGACGGGGTGATCGAGACGCGGGGGCGGAACGGGACGTTCGTGGCAGCGGCGGGCTCGGCCGCGGAGCGGGAGGCCGCGTCGGCAGCTCAGGCGTACGTGGAGCGTGTGCGGCGGCTGGGGCTCGGCGAGGAGGAGGCACTTGCCGCCGTCCGGGATGCGGTGCGGGCGGCATACAGCAAGGGCTGAGCGGACGGACGGTCACGTCGTCGGCACATGCTCCGGCACCCGCGTCACCCTCACACCTGCCTTCCTCGCCACCCCCGCGAACAGCACCGCGTCCTCCACCGCAGCTCCGCCCGGGTCGTTGTTGAAGTAGGCGTGGACGTCGTGGTCGTCGGTCCAGGTGTCCGTGATGCGGTGGACCCAGGTGGTCAGGGACTGGCGGCCGTAGCGGGGCCAGGGCTGGGCCCGGCCTTCGTGGAAGCGGACGTAGCCCCAGTCGGTGGTGCGCCACAGGGGGGTCATGGGGCGCGCCTGGATATCGGCCCAGCACAGGGCCGCGCCCCGGGCTTCGAGGACCTGGCGGACCGACTCGGTCCACCAGGAGTCGTGGCGTGGTTCGACGGCGACGCGGGTGCCGCGCGGGAAGCAGGCGAGGCAGGCGTCCAGGAGGCCGGGGTCGGCGCGGAGGGTGGGCGGCAACTGGAGGAGGACCGGGCCCAGGCGGTCGCCGAGGCCGGCCGCGTGGGTCATCAGGCGGTGCACCGGTTCCTCGGGGTCCCGCAGCCGCTTGATGTGGGTGAGGTAGCGGCTCGCCTTGACCCCGACCACGAAGTCCGGCGGGACACGCTCCCGCCAGGCCTCGAAGTTCTCCCGCGTCGGCAGCCGGTAGAAGGCGTTGTTGATCTCGACCGTCGCGAACCGCTCCGCGTACTCCTCCAGCCAGAGCCGCGTCGGACAGTCCGCCGGGTACAGAACGCCCCGCCAGTCCTTGTACTGCCACCCCGACGTGCCGACGAACAGGGTCATACGTCCATCAAAGCACCGGCCGCCCGAAACCACCGGCTACAGCCACCGCCTACAGATACAGCCCCGCGTCCGCCCGCCCCCGCGGCTCCGGCAGCGATGTCGGTGACGTGCCCCGGCGCAGCGCGTACAGCTCGGCCAGGGTCGCGCCCTCGCGGTCGATGCCCTCGTCCGTGCCGAGCCAGTTCGCCGACTCCGCGTGGGTCAGCGGACCGACCTCGATGCGGGCGAGACAGCGGCCGGGGCGGACGACGGCCGGGTGGAGGCGTTCCAGGTCCTCGTTGGTGGTGACGCCGACCAGGACGTTGCGGCCCTGTCCGAGGAGGCCGTCCGTCAGGTTCAGCAGCCGCGACAGCGCCTGACCCGCGGTGTGCTTCGCCTCGCCGCGGATCAGTTCGTCGCAGTCCTCCAGGAGCAGCAGCCGCCAGCGGCCCTTGCCCGTCGAGTCCTCCTCGCCGATGGCGATGTCCATCAGATAGCCGACGTCACTGAAGAGCCGTTCGGGGTCCAGCACGCAGTCCACCTGGCACCAGTCCCGCCAGGACCGGGCCAGCGTGCGCAGCGCCGACGTCTTGCCGGTGCCGGGCGGGCCGTGCAGCAGGAGAAGACGGCCCGCGATGTCCTCCGGAGTCGTCTTCATCAGGCGGTCCATCGCGTCCGCGACCGGTGCGGTGTAGTTGGGCCGCACCTCGTCCCACGTACCCGCGGAGATCTGCCGTGTCGTGCGGTGCGGGCCGCGCCTGGGTGAGACGTACCAGAAGCCCATCGTCACGTTCTCCGGCTGCGGCTCGGGTTCGTCCGCGGCGCCGTCCGTCGCCTGGTCGAGGACCTTCTCCGCAAGCTCCTCACTGGTCGCCGTGACGGTGACGTCGGCGCCCCGGTTCCAGCGGGAGATCAGCATCGTCCAGCCGTCGCCCTCCGCCAGCGTCGCGCTGCGGTCGTCGTCGCGGGCGGAGCGCAGCACGCGGGCGCCCGGCGGCAGAAGGGTCGCCCCGGACCGTACGCGCTCGATGTTCGCCGAGTGCGAGTGCGGCTGCTCGCCCGTCGCGAAGCGGCCGAGGAACAGCGCGTCGACGACGTCGGACGGCGAGTCGCTGTCGTCGACGTTGAGCCGGATCGGCAGAGCTTCGTGAGGGTTCACAGACATGGGGCCATGATCCGGCACGCGGGCCCCGTGTGCACCCGGTTTCCGCAGTGGGCCCGGAGTGTCGGGTGTGTCGTGTATCGCCGGTGTTGGTGGTGTCCGTCCAGTAACGGGAACAGCCTCCCGAACGGCCGTTTCCGCCGATACTCTTGCCCTCGATGGGACGTCATGGGTGGAATTCGGGGGCAGGGCGGTGGCGGCTCACCGCGCTGCTCGGGGTCGGTGCGGCCGCGCTGGCCCTGGTCGTGACCCTGCTCAACACGCTTCCGGGGAACGGCGTGAGCACCGACGGCACCTCACGCGAAGGCGACAAGGTGCACGGCACGCCGGCCCCCACGCCGGACAGGCCCGAGCCCGAGGTCGGCTGGGGTTTCACGCACACCCAGTTCAGCGCCGACGAGGGCAGCTCGGCCGCCGTCGCCCGCGTCGAGGGGCTGCTGGCGCAGGGCGGGGGCCTGCCGCAGATCCAGCACATCATGGGCTGGGGTGCCGACAACCCCGAGCCGGTGAAGGGGCGTTACGACTTCGAGGCGATGGACCGCCGTATCGACTTCGTCCGTCGGTCCGGCGGCACCCCGGTGGTCACACTGTGCTGCGCCCCGGACTGGATGAAGGGCGGCAAGGCGGGCGTCGACGCCACCGACTGGAGCCAGGCAGCGCTGGAGACCGCGCCGGAGCCCGAACACTTCGACGACTACGCCGCGCTCGCCGCGACCGTCGCCAAGCGGTATCCGGACGTGCGCCACTTCATCGTCTGGAACGAGTTCAAGGGCTTCTGGAACGACGCCGAGGCCCGCTGGGACCACGAGGGTTACACCAAGCTCTACAACCTCGTGTACAAGGCCCTGAAGAAGGTCGACAAGGACATCCTGGTCGGCGGCCCGTACCTGGTCATGGACAGTCTCGATCCGCGTGAGGACGACGCGTCGAAGACGTTCAAGGGGCCCTGGGGCGCGATGGACCAGCGGACCCTGGACGCCTTCGACCACTGGAACGAGCACAAGATCGGCGCCGACTTCGTCGTCGTCGACGGCTCCAGCTACACCAGGGACGACGAACTGCTGCCCGACGAGTTCGCGGCCACCGACAAGTTCACCGCCGTCGGCCAGTGGGTGCGCGAGCGGGCGCCCGGACTGCCGCTGTGGTGGGCCGAGTACTACGTCGAGCCCGCCGACGGCAACGACGACCGGCACGGCTGGTCCGAGGCCCGCCGCGGCGCCGTCCAGGCCGCCGGGATGATCGCGATGGCCAAGGGCGGCGCCTCCTCCGGCTTCTACTGGAACCCGGAGGACGAGAAGGGCACCGAATGCCCGGGGTGCCTGTGGACGCCCACATCCGGGAGCCGGGGCGGCCAGAAGCTGCCCATGTACGACCTGGTCTCGCGCTTCAACGCCGAGTTCCCGCCCGGCACGCGGTACGAGAACGTCTCCGTCGCGCAGTCCGACGTCTCCAAGGTCCGGGTCCTCGCCACCGGCAAGGTCGCCCTCGTGGTCAACACGCAGGACCGGCAGGTCGGCGTGACGGTCGACGGCCATCGGCTCACGATGCAGGCGTACGAGGTGAAGTGGCTCCGGCGTTGAGCCACTTCACCTACTTGATCGTCAGGAACCGCTGCACCAGCGAAGCCAGCAACACCGCCAGCAGCGGCAGCGAGAACCAGAACGTGCTCTGCAGCCAGCGCAGTTGCCGCACGCTCGGCCGCACCGCGACCCGGACCACCTCGCGCGCGGTGAGCAGCACGATCAGCGCGAGTGCGGCGAGGCCTCCGACGACCGACCAGGGCGTCCAGGTCACCTGGGGCCCGATCGGGCCGGGGTCGGCCTTGGGGATGTCGCCCGCGGGCTGTTTGCGCAGGGTGTAGATGGTCACGTCCTCGTTGACGTAGGCCTTCGTCAACTCCTTCCGCCTGTCCAGGTTCTGGATGAGCCGGGTGTCCCAGGTCTTCGAATAGCCCATGTCCAACTGCAGAAAGACCACCTGGCTGCGGTTGATCATCAGATACGAGTTCGGGCCCGCGTCCTTCAGCGCCTTGACCAGCCCTGACACCAGCACCGGGTCGGTCGGCGCCAGAGTCGGCAGATACGCCACCTTCTCCATGTCCCGCGAGCCCCACGGCATCGCCGGTGTCACGTCGTTCACCGTGTCGCTGCTCAGCCACAGCAGCCGGGCGCTCGGCTTGTCATGGGCGTACACGTACTCCATGCCGGCCACCTCGCCGGGCCGTACCCGCTCGAACGGTTCGTTGCCCCAACGGGCCACCAGGAAGCCGCCCATGAGGACCAGGCCCGCCATCAGCGCGGCCAGCGGTGCCAGGCTCACCCGGTCCTTGTCGCGCTCCTTCGCGGTGACGCCGGTCCGCGGGAAGAGGGCGAGACCCATCAGCAGGGCCGCGCCCGGCAGCGCGAACATGAAGACACGCAGCGCCATTTCACCGCCGTACGACTGCATGCCGAAGGCCAGGAACGGCACGAAGGTCAGGACGAGCAGCGAGCGCTCCCGGTACTTGTGGTCGCGCCGCCGCCACCAGCCCCAGCAGGCGAACGCCATCACACCGCCGGCCAGCAGCACGCGCGCGTACAGCACGAGTTTGTGTGTCGAGCTGCCGCCCTCGATCCGGCCGGACACCGACGAGGACACATTGCCGCCGACCCCGCCGACCCCGCCGAACAGCTCGTCGAAGTGGCCGGACCAGTACGGCTCGGCCATGAAGCCGATCCAGGAGATCACCATCACGCCGAACAGGATGGGCAGGCCGCGCAGTTCGGACTTGCCGATCAGCACGAGGACCGTCACCACGCCGAGCATCACGAACGGGGTCAGCTGGTGCGCGGGCACGGTCGTCGCGAACAGGCCGAGCACGACCAGCAGCAGCACGGCACGCTGCCGCCGGTCCGTCGGCTCTACCTCCGCCTCGCCGGGCCGCTGCTTCGTCCAGATCACCCGGGGCGCGCGGAACCAGACCAGCAGGATCGCCGCGAACACCAGATACAGCAGATAGGTGAAGCCCTGCGGTGAGAAGTAGTCCTGGCCGACCCAGCCGCTGAGCACGAACACCCAGATGCCGGTCCACTTGGCGCGCCAGCTCGCCCGCATCGAGCGGGTGAGCAGGAACAACGGCGCCAGGTACAGCAGCTGCATGGTCAGCGGCCACCAGCGGATGATCTCGGTGAAGTCCGTGATCCCGCATGCCTCCGCCACGAACGTGGCCGCCGCGAAGAAGCCCGGCCAGCTCCAGCGCGCGTCCAGGTCGGGTACGGCGGACCCGGTCCGGTCGATGTAGTCGAGGAAGCCCAGATGCTGCCAGGCCGTCGCGAACCGCGGTTCCGTCTCGATCACCGCGGGCAGCGCGTGCAGCGACACGACGGTGACGAGCAGCGTGATCAGCAGCAGGGCCCGGTGCTCGCGCTGAGGCCAGAGCAGCGACGCGAACACCACGATCAGCAGCGCGGCGCCGGTCAGCGTCGGCAGCGGCAGTACGGAGATCAGCCCGAGCCCGCCCATGCCGTCCAGGTCGGCCTCGCCCAGGCGCAGGGCCGGGACCCAGTACAGGAGCAGGGCGGCGATCAGCAGACAGCCGAGGATCAGGCCGGAGCGGGTGGGCTGGAGGCGTTCGCGGAGGGAGCGGGGTGCGGGAGGTTCGGGGGGTTCCGGGGTGTCCGGAACCTCGGCCATCGGCGCCGGAGCAGCCGAAACCTCCAGGCCCGGCTCCCGCTCCTCCACCGGTGACCCCGGCTCCCGCTCCTCCACCGGCAGCCCCACGACCTCCGGCACCCTCGACTTGAGCGCCCACGTCGGCCGGTGATGCTCCACCCGCACCACCGGCGACCCCGTAGGCGGCGTCCCCGGCCCCGGACGCACATCCGGGCGGCGTTCCTGGTGGTCGAAGTCGACGTGGATGCCGAGGGCGAGCGTGTCGGAGTCGAGCGCCCAGCCCGGCCCGCGCCGACGCGGCTTCGCTCCGACGGGAACCTCGCGCGCCCCCAGGTCGGCGAGGTCCCCGTCGGGCGGTGCCGCGTCCTGGGGAGCGGCGGCCGGTGCGGTCATGACGGTCCGGAAGAGCTTGGGCGCGGCGATCGCCACGATCACGGCGAGGCTGCCGACCTCGGCGACGCCCGCGCCGGCCAGCCCCATGCGGGGCAGCAGCACCAGCGTCAGCCCGAGCACCAGCGCGCACAACAGGCCCTGCAGCCACGCGAGTCCGGCGGTACGGCTCTGGGCGCGCAGTACCGCGAAGTACGTCTCCATGACGACCCGCAGCAGCCCGCCCACCGCGAACCACCGCAGCAACGGCGTGGCCGCGTCCGCGTAGCCCCCGCCGAAGACTCCGAGGATCCACGGGGCGCCGAAGAACAGGATGACGGCGACCGGCACCATGATCCGGGCCATCCGCTTCAGCGCGGCACGGGTGTTGGCGGCCAGCCGCCCCGGATCGTGCGAGCCCTCGACGGTCAGGGAGGCGCCCATGTTGATGGCGAGCAGATTGACCGTCCCGCCGATGGTGGCGGCGATGTAGAAGTACGCGTTGTCGGCGGAGCTCACCTGCGCGGCGACGATCACCGGCACCAGATAGACCACCGCGAGTGAGAACAGCGACCCGGTGTAGTCGCCCGCCAGGAACCGCCCGATCTCCCTCAGCGTCGGCGGCTTGGCCTGCTCGTCGGTCGCCTTGACGTGCCCCGGCACCAGTCGCCGGAACACCAGCCAGCCCAGCGGCAGCACCGACACGGCGATCGCCGCGACCCACGACACGAAGACGCCGGCCATCGGGACCGCCGCGGCGATCGCGACCAGCAGCACCAGCTTGACCGCGGAGAACACGGTGTTGCCCACCGGCACCCACAGCGCGCTGCGCAGCCCGGTCAGCACCCCGTCCTGAAGGGTGAGCAGATTCCAGGCGATCACCGCGACCACGAACCCGAGCGCGGGCAGCGGCCCGTTCAGGAAGCGGTACGACGGCCCCCACATGTCCAGCGCGAGCAGGAAGACGCCCGCGGCCAGCGCCACGATCACCGAACTGCCCGCGTAGGTACGGAAGATGAGCCGCCCGGTACTGCGTCCGGCGAGCGGTATGAAGCGGGCCAGCGCGCCGGTCAGCGTCACCGCGGTCAGCCCCGCGAGGAGCTTCATCGCGGCGATCGCGGCGGAGCCCTGGCCGACCGCCGACTCGGAGTAGTAGCGGGCGGCGACCAGCCAGTAGCCGAGGCCCAGCACGGCGGAGATACCGGTGTTGAGCATCAGCGCGTAGGCGTTGCGGAACAGCTGGCTGCCGCCCCCGGACCGGCCGAGTCCGGGCAGACGCAGCCGGCGCCCCGACCGCTCGGGCGCCTGTGTCTCGGGCTGGGCCTCGGTCTTGGTGGTCGTGTCAGACACGGGAACGGATGGCCTTCCGGCGGACCTGTCGGGCTCTGCGGACCAGGGCGTACCCCTTGGTGAGGGCACGGTCCCCGGCGAACGTGCGCGCGATCGCGCGGCCCTCGACCAGCCGCGTGAACTCGTCGATCGACGTGCTGCGCCGCACGGTGAGGCGGGTCAGGGCGTACGGCCCCTGCCGGCGCCGCGCGAGGCCGTTGCTGACGGCGAGCGCCTGGCCGTACCCCGTCTCGTGGACCGCCTCGCGCACGCGGCGGGTGGAGTAGCCGTACGGGTAGGCGAACGAGGCCGGGACGGAGCCCAGTTCGTCCTGGACGATCTCCTTGCACAGGATCAGCTCCCGGCGCAGCCGGTCGTCCGGGAGCTGGTCGAGCTGCGGGTGGGTGTGGCTGTGCCCGCCGATCTCGACGCCGGCGGACGCGAGATCGCGGACCTGTTCCCAGTCGAGCATGGTGTCGAGTGCGCCGCCCGCGTGGTGCGGGCCGCGCAGCCAGCCGGTGGTGACGAACACGGTGGCCGCGAAGGAGTGCTTGGCGAGCACGGGCAGGGCGTGCCGGTGCACGCCCTCGTAGCCGTCGTCGAAGGTGACCAGGACCGGGCGGTCGGGCAGCGGTCCGCCGTGGCGCCAGCGTTCGGCCAGCTCCGCCGTGGAGACGGGGGTGAGGCCGAGGTCGGCGATCACCGCCATCTGTTCGGCGAACGCCTCGGGTGTCACCGACAGGGCACGGGTGGCATCGTTCGGTTCGGCCGCCACCGCGTGGTACATGAGGATCGGCACGCGCGCGTCAGTCACGACCGCCCCCCGACTCCGGCACGACGAAAGCCCCCTTGCGTGCCCGCACACTCCCCACGACGTACCCGCTCGCCGCCGTCAGCACCCCCGCGACGATCGCGCCCGCCCGGCCCGCGCCGCCCGGCCGGGCCAGCAGGGCGTCGCGCAGCCCGCGGGCCACTCCGGCGGGCAGCACCCGGGTCGCGTACCGGCGCTCCGACTCAAGTCCCTTGTCGGCGCCGACACTTCGGGCCACCAGCGCCTTGGACAGGCCCTCGGCGTAGGTGCGCGTGCGAAAGTACCCGAAGTGCTCACGCGCCTCGGGCACCCTGTGGTGGATCACCGCACGGTCGTCGATCAGCAGCACGGCGTCCGGTCTGGCCCGGGTGAGCCGGATGCACAGCTCCGTCTCCTCGCAGCCCAGCGGGCGCTTGTCACCGTCGCGTCCGATGCCGGTGGCGAATCCGCCGGCCGCCTCGAACGCCGTACGACGGAACGAGGCGTTGCCACCGAGGACGTTGCGCACCCGGACCCGGCCGGCGGGCAGGCCCTTGTAGGTGCAGCCCACCACCCAGTCGAACTCCTCCGGGAACCAGGCCGGCCGGCGCCGCGACGCCCAGATCGGCATGGTGCGCCCGCCGACCGCCATCACCTGCGGGTCGGCGTACCCGGCCGCGAAGTGCCGCAGCCAGTCGCGTTCGGCCACGGCGTCGTCGTCGAGGAAGGCGATCACCTCGCCGTGCGAGGCCGCGATACCGGTGTTGCGGCCCGCGGACAGACCGCGGGGACCCGCGTTGGCGAGCACCCGCACCTCGGCCACTTCCTTGTACTCCTTGGCCAGCCGGTCCAGGAGTGTCGCGTTGTGGTCGACGACCAGCAGCGTCTCCAGGGCGGGCCGGGACTGCGCCCGGACCGAGGCGACCGCCGCGAGGATGTCCTCCCAGCGGTCCTCGGTGTAGACGCAGATCACGACGGAGATGTCCGGGCTGCTCAAGACACCTCTCCCCGCGTCGAGTCGAGTACCGAGTCGAGCATCGGGGAGTGCTGCTCACGGCGGCGCAGCGCACGCCGGTTGGAGCGCTCCCTGAGGATCACCTTGAGCACCCGCAGCCCGTCCCGCACGGCCCGCAGATTGCTGGTGCCGTGGATGCGGAGGTACTCGTGACTGGGTATCTCCTGCACCTTCAGACCCGCCTTGACCACCCTGATGTTGATCAGGGTCTCGATCTCGAAGCCGGTGCAGTCGAGCTCGATCTTGTCCAGGCAGTGCCGCCAGAACGCGTTGTATCCGTAGCAGAGATCCGTGTAGCGGGCGCCGAACTTGCGGTTGACGGCCGTGCACAGCGCCCAGTTGCCGAGCTTTCTGATCGGCGTCATGTCGTCGGTGCCGCCGCCGTTGGCGAAGCGGGAGCCCTTGGCGAAGTCCGCGCCCGAGACGAGGGCGGAGACGTACGAGACGATCTCGTTGCCGTCGGCCGAGCCGTCCGCGTCGACCATCACGATGATGTCGCCGGTGGCCGCCGCGAACCCGGTGATCAGCGCGTCCCCCTTGCCCTTGCCGCGCTGCTCGACGACCTTGACGTCGGGCCACAGCTCGCGGGCCACTTCGACGGTGCCGTCGGTGGAGTTGCCGTCCACCAGAACCACTTCGTGGATCCAGCTGGGCAGCGTCTTGAAGACGTACGGAAGATTCTCCGCCTCATTCATGGCGGGAATCACCACACTCACCGGCGGCGCGATGGCCAGGTGAGAGGAGATGGGCCGGTAGGCACCGGCGGTGGTTGGATCCTGGCCCGTGCTGGCTGGGCGCAGAACTGAGCTCATGAGTCTGGTCCCTCTCGTCCGGTGGACCGCCCGCCCCCGGGCGGCCCGGCTCTTTGTCCGGTTCGAAAGGGGGGTATCTCACTCACGGCATGCCGAAATCGATCTCCGTGCATGCCGAGTGAGCTGGCAAAGCTGGCCGACTGCCGCGAACGGGCATTCGGTCGCGCGGCACGACTCGGCACATGGTGCGATCACCGAGCACGGCACCCCCCTACCGCGCCCCGCGCCGGAGCCATCGCGGTCCTCGAGCCCTCCCCTCGGACCGAACGCCGATGAACCCGATGCGGGTGAGATGTACGACGGTATTGACGATTGAGCCTGTATGGCAAGACCTGGAACAAGGCCTCACATTTTTGTTGTTCTGTCCGTTACCAAACGATAGATTGCGATTCCTATCGTTCCGATCGGATTTTTCCTATCCGTTTGAGCATGTTGTCCGCTCGTTCGAACAGTTCCGGCCGGGCCACCACCGTGTTGCGCAGCGCCCGGACCGGAGCGCGGCGCGCCCGGTGCCCGAGCGCCACCGGATGGCGGCGCGTCACCCACCCTTCGGACACGTTGAGTTCCCGTGTCTTGAGGGAGTCCTTGTATTCCTTCTGGCCCCGGCCGAGATCCAGATACGCGATCCCATCGGCGGCGGCAGCCTCCGCCATCCGCAGATGCAGGATCAGACCCGGGGAGTACTTCGCGAACGCCGGGTCGTACGCCGGGAACCAGCAGGCCAGCACCCGCTCGGTGCGCAGCCCGAAGTGCGCGGCGATCGGCGTCTCGCCCGCGTACAGCACGGACAGGATCCCCGCGAACGGCTCGGAGCGGGTGTGGAAGAGGTGCCGCACGAGCTGCGTGATCCACTCGTGCGCGAACCGGTCGCTGCGCCCGGTCCTGCGGTACTGCGCCGACTTCCACCCCATGAGCGTGCGCAGGGCGGCCGGGTCCCGCTCGTCATGGACGTAGCGCACCTCGCCGGCGTCCCGGCCGAGCTTGCGCTCCTTGGCGAGCGTGGTCCTGGTGAACTTCGGGGACCGGGCCCGCAGATCGCTCAGATAGGGGTCGTAGCCCTGGTCGACGTCCATCACGGGCGACGCGAAGCTTCCGGTGGCCTCCGCCTGGAACGGCCCCTGGCCCTCCACCAGGTGGTCGAACTCCCAGACGGACAGCCCGCAGGCCCGCAGCAGCGCCCGGGCGTCCCAGCTGAACCCTGGCCGGTGCACCAGGCCCTGGGCGTCCGAGATGCCGAGGCCGATGGCCCGTCCGACGCCGGCGGCGGATCTCTGGTGCGGGAAGAACGCGGCCGGTTCGCCGTCCTCCCGTACGACCGCGATCCGCACCCCGCGCCGGTGCCGTCCGACCGCGAGCGTGAACTCGGGGGACAGGAACGGGTTCGCCAACTCGGGAGATCCGTGCAGATGGGCCTTCGACTGCATGGCTGTCCAGGCCGCCCGGTCGGCTTGGCTCAGCTCGCCGGGGCGGTACACGCTGATGTCCACGTCAGTCAGTCCGCCTTTGAGCCGTACGGCCGCGCAGCCGCCGTACCAGAACCAGCAGGAGAGTCAGGGAGCTGATCGCGGTCACGGCCGCGACACCGCCTCCGATGGACCACCGGTGCACGGCCAGCATGGCCTGGGCGACCAGCATGTTCACGACGACCGCGCCCGCGCCCGCGACCAGGATCCGGCCGAGCGGGGGCAGTCCGTGCAGGGCCGCGGCGATGGCCGTGGCCGGTGCCGCGAGCAGGAAGAAGAGGGTGAGCGGGCCGCGCAGCGGCGAGCCCGAGTCGGCGAGCGCGAGCACCGCGCCGACCCCACCGACGGCGGTCGCGGCGCCCGCGAGCAGCGGCGTCAGGTCTCTCGCCGGCCCGGGACGCGCGCGCTCGGCGCCGTCCGTTGAAGAACGCTTGATACCTATGGTCTGCATTGGCGACTTTGCCCCCCGACGCGCCGGATGCCGGACTTCAATGTGACGCAGCCGTGCGGGGGCCGTCAAGACGGGGAAGACGGCGACCCCGACTCGTGACGCTCTTTGCACAAGTGTTCCCCGGAGGCGACGCACGCCTCCGGGGAACTCCCTGTCACTTCAGGCCGGTTGCCGTCACGGAACGATCTTCAGCAGCCGGTTCGGGGAGCCGGTGCCCGGGCTGGTGACCACGCCGGTGGTCGCGCCGCTGGTCAGCGCCGAGGCGACCTGCGCCGGGGTGGACGAGGTGTGGTTCGCCAGATAGACCGCGGCCGCGCCCGCGACGTGCGGCGTCGCCATCGACGTACCGGAGATGGTGTTGGTCGCGGTGTCGCTGGTGTACCAGCCCGCCGTGATCGAGGAGCCCGGCGCGAAGATGTCCAGAATCGAGCCGTAGTTGGAGTAGCTCGCCTTTGCATCCGTGTTGGTGGTGGCGCCCACCGTGATCGCCGAGGCGACGCGGGCCGGGGAGTACGAGGAGGCGTTGGCGCTGCTGTTGCCCGCCGCGACCGCGTAGGTCACGCCGCTGGCGATGGAGTTCGCGACCGCCGTGTCCAGCGTCGTGGAGGCGCCGCCGCCGAGCGACATGTTGGCGACCGAGGGACCGGAGTGGTTCTGCGTCACCCAGTCGATGCCCGCGATCACGCCCGCCGTGGTGCCGGAGCCGCTGTTGTTCAGCACCCGCACCGCCACGATGTTCGCCTTCTTGGCGATGCCGTACGTGCTGCCCGCGATCGTGGTGGCCACATGGGTGCCGTGGCCGTTGCCGTCGGAGGCAGTGGTGTCGCCGTCGACCGCGTCGTAGCCGTAGGTGGCGTGGCCGCTGATCTCCGAGTGGGTGATCCGGACGCCGGTGTCGATGACGTATACGGTCACGCCGCTGCCCGCGCTGTCCGGGTATGTGTAGGTGCCGGACAGCGGGAGCGAGGTCTGGTCCGAGCGGTCCAGGCCCCAAGGGGCGTTGCTCTGTGTGGTGTCGGTCAGCTGGACGCGCTGGTTCTGCTCGACGGAGGCCACCGCCGGGTCGGCGGCGAGTTGCTTGGCCTCGGTTGCGGAGAGGGTGGCCGTGTAGCCGTTCAGCACCGTGCCGAACGTCTTCTTCACCGTGCCGCCGTACTCCGTGACCAGGCTCTTGCCCGCGCTCGACGCGGCCTTGAGGCCGGCGCTCTTCTTGAGCGTGACGATGTAGCTGTCCTTGATCGCGGTGGGGGAGTCGGCGGCGAGCACCTTGCCGGTGGCCGGTGCGGCCTCGGCGGGAAGTGTGGTGAGCCCGCCCACGAGGGCGGCGGTCGCCAGGCTGGTTATCGCGGCGAACCGGAATCTCTTGCTACGCAGCTGTGCCATACGAGGGAGTCCTCCTCTTGGCGGCGCGCGCCTGGGTGGGGCGCGTGTCTGTGGGGGGTGCGCGCGTCATCGCGCACACGACCCGGAGCGTCGCGTTCCGTCCCGGGCTGAAGTAAAGGATCAGCCGTCTGCGGGCGTAGCGAAAGGGAGTTGAGCGTCTGTCAACAAATCTGTCATGGGCACGAAATCTGCGGCCGGGTGAACTCATGGAGGAGAACCCGGAAAGGCCCGGAAAGTCTTGGCATGGACACTTCCGTTCAACACGCGTAGTTGCTACGACGGTTGTGGCAGAGATCCTGCTATAGGGAGGTTCCATGAGACGTTCCCGAATTGCCGTATACGTCAGTTCACTCCTCCTGGCCGTCGGTGTCACCCTCACCGGATCGGCCGCCGCGCAGGCCGCCCAGCCCGCCGCAGAAGGCGGCTACGTGGCCCTCGGCGACTCCTACTCCTCCGGACTCGGCGCGGGGAGCTACCTCTCCTCCAGCGGCGAGTGCAAGCGCAGCACGAGGTCGTACGCCTACCTCTGGGCCGCCGCCAACTCACCCTCGACGTTCGACTTCACCGCCTGCGCGGGCGCCCGAACGGATGATGTTCTGGCGAGTCAGCTCGGCCCGCTCAGCGCCGCCACGTCCCTCGTGTCCATCACCATCGGCGGCAACGACGCCGGCTTCATGAACGTGATGGTCACCTGCGTGCTGCAGTCCGACAGCGCCTGCGTGTCCCGCGTCAACACCGCGCGGGCGTACGTCGACTCGACGCTGCCCGGCAAGCTCGACAACGTCTACTCGACGATCCGTGCCAAGGCACCGTCCGCCCGCGTCGTCGTGCTCGGTTATCCCCGCCTCTACCGGCTCGGCGCCCTCTGCCTCGGGCTCTCCGAGACCAAGCGGAAGGCGATCAACGATGCCGCCGACCACCTCGACACCGCCATCGCCAAGCGCGCCGCCGACCACGGCTTCGCCTTCGGCGACGTCCGTCCCACCTTCACCGGCCATGAGATCTGCTCCGGCAGCCCCTGGCTGCACAGCGTGAACCTGGCCAACATCAGCGAGTCGTACCACCCGAACGCGGGCGGCCAGTCGGGCGGCTATCTGCCGGTCCTCAACGCGAACGACTGATGCTCGAAGCGAACGACTGATGCTCGAAGCGAACGACTGATGCTCGACGCGAACGGCTAGGGAGAAGCCGTAGGTGAAGGGGAGACCCCGCCCGTCGGGGTCTCCGACTCACAGGTCACCGAGAACGGCACCGAGTTGGACGTGGTCCGCACCGGGTCGCGCACCTCGACACTGATCTCGTTCTCGAAGGTCCCGCTGGCGTCGTACGTCGTCACGAACGCCCGGTCCTGCTTGGTCCGCGAGCCGCCCTCGGCGAACGACAGCGTCTTCCAGCCCGGATCCATCACCTCGCCGTCCTGGGACACCCACCGATAACTCACCTCTGCCGGCAGCTGCCCGACCGTGATCGTCGCCGTGAACGCGGGCGCCTCGCCGTTCGGCGGCGGACACGCCCCGGAGTACTCCGTGTTCGCCCCCGCCAACGAGACCTGCACGGACTGCTGCGGCGGTGGCGAGGTCGTCTCCTCCTCGCTCTGACTCTTGGTAGGCCCGGTCGCCCCACCGGCCCCGTCGTCGTCCTCGGACGGCGAACTGCCCTCGCTCGTCTGGCTGGTGGTGGTGCCGCCCCCTTGATCGCCCCCGTTGTCCTCCCTGTTCAGCAGGGCGTACGTCAGTCCGGCCAGGGCCAGTGCGAGGGCGGCGAGGCCCGCGACGATGGCGATGGCGGCGCGGCGGTTGCGGTCGGGTTCCCGGGTCGTGGTGGTGGTCGCCGGGGTGGGGACGGGCTGGGTGGAGGGGAACGGCGGGGTGGGCGCCTGCTGCGGCTGGGC
>NZ_JBQQBS010000044.1:0-84623 GCF_052245395.1 Streptomyces sp. 4N124 | reverse complement strand
CCGCAGCGCGACCGGTTCCGGCAGCGGCTCCACGGGCCGCAGCAACTCCCCGGGCACACCGAGGGGTTCACGGCTGTTGGCCAGGACGGTGAGCCCGGGACACCGCCCCAGCAGCTGCTCCACGAGGCAGGCGGCGGCCTCGACGACGTGCTCGCAGTTGTCGAGCACGATCAGCATCCGCCGCCGGCCGCAGTGCTCGACGAGCCGTACGACGGGATCGTCATGGCGCTCGAGCCCGGCCCGTATCTCCTCCGCCCCGGCCCCGAACAGCACGGTCTCGCGAGCTCCCACGGCCGTGAGCACGGCCTCCGGCACGGCGGCCGGGTCGTCGACGGGCGCCGCCAGCTCGGCCAGCCACACCCCGTCCCGGGCCGCGTCCCGCACGGCCTCGGCGGCCTCCTGCGACAGCCGGGTCTTCCCCGCTCCGCCGGGTCCGAGCAGCGTCACCAGCCGGGCGGCGGCGAGATCGCCGCGGATGGCCTCGATGTCGGCCTCCCGCCCGACGAAGGAGGTGAGCCGGGCGCGGAGATTGCCGACCGGCCGGCTCGGAGCCTCCGCCGGACGGAGCAACTCCCCGTGCAGCGCCCGCAGTTCGGCCCCGGGATCGGATCCGAGCCGGTCCGCGAGCAGGTGTCGTACGTCGTCGTAGGCGGCCAGCGCTTCGGCGGCCCGCCCGGTGTCGCGCAGGGCGCGCAGGCGCAGGGCCTGGAGGGGCTCGTCCAGGGGGTGGCTGTCACACAGGGCGGTCAGCTCGGGCAGGGACTGTTCGGCCTGGCCGAGGGCGAGGGCGGCGGCGTGCCGGGCACGGAGCGCGTCAAGGCGCCGGGTCTCGCAGCGGGCCGCCTCCGCGGTGCGGTCGGGCAGGTCGGCGAGGGCGGGCCCGCGCCAGAGCGCGAGGGCGTCGTCGAGCACCACGGCCGCCTTGGCGCTGTCGCCGTCGGTGAGGGCGCGCAGCCCGTCACCGACCAGCCGCTCGAAACGATGCAGGTCGATGTCGTCACCCGAGGCGGCGAGCCGGTACCCGCCCTCCACGGACTCCACGGCATCCGCGCCCAGCGCCCTGCGCAGCCGCCCCACCAGCGCCTGCACCGCCCCCGTCGCATCGGCCGGCGCCTCGCCGTCCCACACCTCGTCCACCAGCACACTCACCGGCACGGTCCGTCCCGGCCGCAGGGCCAGCACCGTCAGCAGCGCACGCAACCGCGCCCCGCCGACGGGGACGGTGGTGCCGTCCGTGCGGATTGCCTGAGTCGTGCCGAGGATGCGATAGCGCACGGGCCCATTGTCCCTGCTGCCGCCCCCACGCCGCCTCCGGGTTTACACGCGCATGAACTGTGCGGAGCCGGAACCCACAGCTGACCGCGAGACGTTTTCCCCCTGGGCCCGGTACGGTCGGGCAGTCGCAGCGCAGTGCAGATGAGCCAGGGGAGCCCGATGACCACCGCCACCACCCGCCACAGTGACCGGCGGATCAGTCCCGTCTTCGTCGGGATCATGGCCGTCACCGCGGTCACCGGATGGGCCACCTGGACCGGATTCGCGGAGCAGCCCGGCGTGGCCGTGTTCCTGTTCGTGACGGCGGCGTGGATCGTCTCGCTGTGTCTGCATGAGTACGCGCACGCGCGCACGGCCCTGCACAGCGGCGACATCACGGTCGGCGCGAAGGGCTATCTCACGCTCAACCCGCTGAAGTACACGCACGCCCTGCTCAGCATCGTGCTGCCCGTGCTCTTCGTGATCATGGGCGGGATCGGCCTGCCCGGTGGTGCCGTCTTCATCGAGCGGGGGCGCATCCGGGGCCGCTGGCGGCACAGTCTGATCTCCGCGGCGGGTCCGCTGACGAACGTCCTCTTCGCCGCCGTGTGCACCGCACCGTTCTGGCTGGACGCGCTCGACGGCGTGCCGCGCGACTTCCAGTACGCGCTCGCGTTCCTGGCGCTGCTCCAGGTCACGGCCGCGATCCTGAACTTCCTGCCGGTGCCGGGCCTGGACGGCTACGGGGTCATCGAGCCCTGGCTGTCGCACAACGTCAAGCGCCAGGTGGAGCCGTTCGCGCCGTTCGGCCTGCTGTTCGTGTTCGCGCTGCTGTGGGTGCCGTCGATCAACAGCGTGTTCTTCGACGCCGTGGACTCGATCCTGTCCGCCATGGGGATCACCGACCTCGAGACCTACTGCGGCCAGGACCTGTACCGCTTCTGGCAGGGCACGAACGAGTTCTGCCAGATCAGCCAGTGACAGAGTCTCGCCGGTCGGCCTTGCCGCGCTTGACGTAGTACCAGGCCATGTTCGACGACAGCCCCGCCAGCAGCACCCACACGACACCCAGCCAGCTGCCCTGCACGAAGGAGACGACGGCCGCGGCGACGGCGAGGGCGCAGACGGCGAGGGCGTAGAGGGCGAGGCGGGGCATGGGGTCGGCTCCTGTCGGGGGGACACTGCGGTTGCGGCCTCCAGTGTCCCCCATCCCCTCATACGTCTGTGATGCGGAGCCCCGCGTGTGCCTTGTAGCGGCGGTTCACGGAGATCAGGTTCGCCACCAGCGACTCGACCTGGTGGGCGTTGCGCAGCCGCCCCGCGAAGATCCCGCGCATGCCGGGGATGCGCCCGGCGAGGGCCTGCACGATCTCGACATCGGCGCGCTCCTCCCCCAGCACCATCACATCGGTGTCGATCTCCTCGACCTCCGGGTCCTCCAGCAGCACCGCCGACAGGTGATGGAAGGCGGCGGTCACCCGGGAGTCCGGCAGCAGCGCGGCGGCCTGCTCGGCGGCGCTGCCCTCCTCCGGCTTCAGGGCGTACGCGCCCTTCTTGTCGAAGCCGAGCGGGTTGACGCAGTCGACGACGAGCTTGCCGGACAGCTCGGAACGCAGGGATTCGAGCGTCTTGCCGTGCCCCTCCCAGGGCACAGCGACGATCACGATGTCGCTGCGGCGCGCGCACTCGGCGTTGTCGGCGCCCTCGATGCCGTACCCCAGCTCCTCGGCGGCGGTCTGCGCGCGCTCGGCGGCCCGCGAGCCGATGATCACCTTCTGGCCGGCCCGGGCGAGCCGGTAGGCGAGGCCCTTGCCCTGCGGCCCGGTCCCGCCGAGCACGCCGACGACGAGACCGGAGACGTCGGGCAGGTCCCAGGGGTCCTTGGCGGGGGCCTTCGCGGGCTTCTGTGCAGCACTGTCGGTAGAGGTCATGGGCCGACTTTACGTCCGCCCTCGCGACGCCACCCGGGTCAGGTGAGCCGCGTCACGGGGATGCGCCGGAAGCTGATCGTCTCGTAGGGGTTGAAGTCGCCGGTCTCGTAGAGGAGTCCGACGGTGGACGCGTCGACGCGGACCAGGTCGGAGTACCCGGCCGGGAGGCCGTCGACGGTGAACGCCGGCCGCCAGGTGGTGCCGCCGTCGGTGGAGGCGCGCAGGGTCATCAGGGCGCGGCCGTGGGCGGGCCCGGAGTACAGGAGCAGGTCGGGGTCGCGGAGCTGGAGGACGCCGGCCTGGCAGACGGGGGCGGTCAGTCCGGCCTGGGGGCGGAACGGCTTCACCAGGGTCCGGCCGCCGTCCTCGGAGTGGGCGTCGGCGCGGTTGCCGGGCGAGCGGGAGTCGGTGCGGGTGTTGAAGTAGACGCGGCCGTCGGGGAGTTCGGCGGCGGTGGTCTCGTTGGCGTTGAGGTAGTCGGTCGGGCTGTCGTCGACGTAGCCGAGGTACCAGGTCTCGCCGTGGTCGTCGCTGAGCAGGCAGTGGCCGCCGTTGTACCGGGGCTCGTTGCCGATGTCCGAGCCGGTGGGCGGCACGGTGTGGTTGGCGGGGACGACGACCCGGCCGGTGCTCAGCTGGAGGGCGTGGCCGGGCCCGGTGGCGTACCAGCGCCAGCCGGGCTCCTTGACCTGGTGCGTGATCTCCCGGGCCGCCGACCACGTCTGCCCGTCGTCATCGCTGTGCTGCACCCACACCCGGCGCCCGTCCTCGTCCTTGACCTCGCCGCGCAGGATCGCGCTCTCGGCCGCGTCGGCGGCGGAACGGCACTGGACGAGCAGCACGCGGCCGGTGTCGAGGACGACGGGGGCGGGGTTGCCCGCGAGGTCGCCGCCGTTGCGGGCGGCGACCTGCAACGCCCCCCAGGTGCGGCCGCCGTCCGTCGACCGCTTCAGCACGATGTCGATGTGCCCGTAGTCGCTCGCGGAGTCGACCCGGCCCTCGCAGAAGGCGAGCAGCGTGCCGGATGCGGTGGCGACGACCGCCGGGATCCGGTAGCTGTCGTAGCCGTCGTCGCCCGCGCGGAACGGGACGCTGGTCTCTGACATCGGCGTACTCCTCATGACGTGTTCGGCGGCGATCCGGCCCCCTGCCCATCATGGGCGAATTCGTGGTGAACTCCACATCACAAGTGGCGGGTTGCGGCAGGATGCCGTCGTATGGATGCCGTACGGGTCGCGCTGCTGCGCGAAGTGCTCGCCGGGACCGAGTGGTTGGGAGCCACGCGACGCTTCGCGGGGGTGCTGCGCGGTTCGGTCGTGTCGCACGGCGGCGGCCTGCTGCTGGTCGGAACACCGGAGTACGAGCCCTGGCATCTCGCCGCCCATCTCGTCGACGAGGCCGCTTGGTCGGGCACGCCGGAGCTGTCGCCGACTCTCGTACGACATGACGCGCGCCCCTCGGATCCGGCGCACCTGGCGGTGGGTCTGGGCCGGCTCGCGGCGGCCCGGCGCGGCGAGACGTTGCTGGTGGTCTCACCGGCGGACTCCTGCACTCCGGCCACCCTGGAGCGGGTGCACGACGCACGGCGGGCCGGGGCGACGGTGCTGGCGCTCGGCACCGACGAGGGCGAGTTGGCGGCGATGGCGCACGAAAGGCTGGCCGTGCCCGAGTCGGCGGAGCTGGACCTGGACACCGTGCAGCACCTGGTCAGCGCGGCGGCCGGGGAGAGTTCGCTGCCGGTGTCGAGAGGACGACGGCGCTTGCGGGACCGGTTGTCGAGGCTGGCGGACGAGCTGACCGCACCGCCTCCCACCCCCTGGTAATTCGGTTGCCCCACCTCCGGGTGTCCCCAACCATGAGCCTCCGTGACCGACGACGCCCTCGACCCCCCTTCCGGCCTCCGCGCCCTGTTGCCCGACCTCGCACCCTGGCGGGCCTCTCGTGACTTCCGGCGGCTGTGGTTCTCGGGGCTGATCTCGAACTTCGGCAGCTTCCTCACCTTCGTCGCGCTCCCGGTGCAGCTGAAGGAGCTGACCGGATCGGCCGCGGCGGTGGGCGCCATCGGAGCGGTCGAACTCATACCGCTGCTGGTCTTCGGGCTGTACGGCGGGGCGCTCGCGGACGCCTGGGACAAACGCAAGCTGATCATCTGGACCGAGGCCGGCCAGGGCCTGCTCACCGCGGCCCTGCTGGTCAACGCGCTCCTCCCGGACCCCGCCATCTGGCCGCTGTACGTCGTCGCCGCCCTGTCCTCCGCCCTGTTCTCCGTGCAGCGGCCCGCCCTCGACTCGCTCTGGCCCCGGATCGTGGCCCACGAGCACATGCCGGCGGCAGCCTCGCTGAACGCCTTCCGCTGGACGCTCGGCGGGGTCGCGGGCCCAGCCCTGGCGGGTGTGGTCGTCGCGTACGCGGGCCTCGGCTGGGCGTACGGCGCCGACCTCGCGACCTTCGCCGTCTCGGTCGTACTGATCCTCCGCATCGCCTCCTCCCCCGCGTCCCACGAGGCGGCGAAGCCGTCGCTGAAGGCCATCGCCGAGGGCGCCCGGTACGCGTGGAGCCGCAAGGAACTGCTCGGCACCTACGCCGTCGACCTCGCGGCGATGTTCCTGGCGATGCCGCTGGCCGTACTGCCGTTCCTCGCGGACGAGTTGGACGCCGAGTGGGCGCTGGGCCTGATGTACGCGTCGGTCCCGCTCGGCTCGATGCTGGTGAGCCTGACCAGCGGCTGGACGTCACGGGTCCACCGCCACGGCCGGATGGTGGTGCTGTCGGCGGCCCTCTGGGGCCTGGCGATCGCGGCCGCCGGTGTCGTCGGCGACGTATGGCTGGTGCTGCTGTTCCTGACCGTGGCGGGCGGCTGCGACATGGTCAGCGGGGTCTTCCGCGCGGCCATGTGGAACCAGACGATCCCGGACGAGCTGCGCGGCCGGCTCGCCGGGATCGAGCTGCTGTCGTACTCCGTCGGCCCGACCGTCGGCCAGGTCCGCTCGGGCGGCTTCGCCGCGCTGTGGGGCGTACGGACGTCGGTCTGGTCGGGCGGCCTGCTGTGCGTGGGCGCGGTAGGGCTCCTGGCGCTCTGCCTGCCGAAGCTGATGACGTACGACGAACGCACCAACGAGCACGCGGTACGGCAGCGGGAGCAGCGGAGGGCAGCCGCAGCGGCGAAGACCTAGTCAGTCGTCGTCCGTCTTGCCCGCCGGGGCGTCATGCCACCTGGGGTCGTTCTCCCACTCCAGGTTGCGCTCCCGGGCGATCTCCATCGCGTGCTCGGCCTCCGCGCGGCCGGCGTACGGACCGAAGCGGTCCTTGGCGGGGCACTCCGGCCCCTCCTCCACCTTCTTGTGCTCCAGGCAGTAGTACCACTCGCCCGGCTTTCCGACGGTCCGCTTCTTGAACAGGGCCATGACCGGCTCCTTTCACCACAGACATGTTCCCCCATGCCCGCCGTCTAGACTCGCTGGCATGTCTGGCCAGTCGCTGCTCGTACCAGGGGAGCTGTCCCCCACCCGTCCCGTGCCCGGAAACATCCGTCGCCCCGAGTATGTCGGCAAGCCCGCGCCGACGCCGTACACCGGCCCGGAGGTGCAGACGCCCGAGACGATCGAGGCGATGCGCGTCGCCGGCCGGATCGCCGCGCGGGCGATGGCGGAGGCGGCCAAGCTGATCGCCCCCGGGGTGACCACGGACGAGCTGGACAAGGCGGCGCACGACTACATGTGCGACCACGGCGCCTACCCGTCGACGCTCGGCTACCGCGGCTTCCCCAAGTCCCTCTGCACATCGCTCAACGAGGTCATCTGCCACGGCATCCCCGACTCCACCGTCCTGCGCGACGGCGACATCATCAACCTCGACGTGACGGCGTACATCGGCGGGGTGCACGGCGACAACAACGCGACGTACCTGGTCGGCGAGGTCGACGAGGAGAGCCGCCTGCTGGTGGAGCGCACGCGCGAGTCCCTGAACCGCGCGATCAAGGCGGTCAAGCCGGGCCGCCAGATCAACGTCATCGGCCGCGTGATCGAGTCGTACGCGAAACGCTTCGGCTACGGAGTCGTCCGGGACTTCACGGGCCACGGCATCAACTCGTCCTTCCACTCGGGCCTGATCATCCCGCACTACGACAGCCCGCACGCCACCACGATCATGCAGCCCGGCATGACCTTCACGATCGAGCCGATGCTGACGCTCGGCACGCACGAGTACGACATGTGGGACGACGGCTGGACGGTCGTCACGAAGGACCGCAGGCGGACGGCCCAGTTCGAGCACACGCTGGTGGTGACGGAGACGGGAGCGGAGATCCTGACGCTGCCGTAGCGCCTCACCGCCCTCGCAAGCCCGCCCTCTCCCGGAGGGCGGGCTTTCCTGTGCGTGCCTCAGCGGAGCTGCGGGTACTCTTTTACCGACAGGACGTCGGCAAGTTTCCCGACAAGGGGTCGGGAAGTGGTTGACTTAGGTAAGCCTAACCATAGAAAATCAGGGCTCATGGACTCCTTCTCGACCCTCATCCGCACCGCGTCCCACGAGCAGCACGTGGAGGCGGAGACCTCGACGTTCATGAGCGACCTGCTCGGCGGCAAGCTCGGCGTCGACGCGTACGCGCGCTACACCGAGCAACTGTGGTTCGTGTACGAGGCACTGGAGACCGGCACCGAGCGACTGGCGTCGGACCCGGTTGCCGGCCCCTTCATCCAGCCCGAACTCTTCCGGCTCCCCGCCCTGCGGCGGGACCTGGAGCACCTGCGCGGCCCCGACTGGCGCGCGACCCTCACCGCACTCCCGGCCACACAGGCCTACGCGAACCGCATCGCCGAGTGCGCCGACACCTGGCCGGCGGGCTACATCGCCCACCACTACACCCGCTACCTCGGCGACCTCTCCGGCGGCCAGATCATCCGCGACAAGGCGGAGCGGACCTGGGGCTTCGCGAAGAAGGGCGACGGCGTCCGCTTCTACGTGTTCGAGGAGATCGCCAACCCGGCGGCGTTCAAGCGGGGTTACCGGGAGCTGCTGGACGGGATCCATGCGGACGACCTGGAGAAGCAGCGCGTCATCGCGGAGTGCAAGAAGGCGTTCTCACTCAACACGGCGGTGTTCCTGGCGCTGGGCGAGGAGTTTCCGCTGAGCGCATAGCTCTCAGTACTCCGTGCTCAGCGCTCAGCGCTCAGCGCTCGAGAAACACGCGCCCTCCGACCTCCACCCAGCCGCCCGGCTGCGGAGCGGTGAGGATCTGGGACCCCGCCCCCTGCGTGATGTTGAGGGCCCTGCCCAACTGATCCGTGAGAAGCATGGCCGCCGCCCCGGTCGCCTCGTCCTCCTCGATACCGTCACCGCGCCCGGGAAAGCCCCGCGCCCGGACCCGCCCAGCGGCCTCGTCCTCCCAGGCCCACGCGTAGATCCACTCCCCCGGCGACGGCACCGGCAGCGCGTCGACCTCGGCGGCCGTGGCGTACCGGCGCAGGGTGCGTGGCGGAACCCACTCCACCCGCGCCTCGATCCAGCTGAACTCCCCGTCCAGGCGGGCACCCACGACACCGGCGGGCGTGACCAGCTCGGGAACATCCAGGAGCCAGGCCGTACCGACGCAGGGATACCCGGCGAAGGGCAGCCGTGTGCTGGGCGTGTAGATGTCGATGACCCCTCGCTCGGGGTCATCCACGAACACGGTCTCGCTGAACCCGAGCTTCGCCGCGAACGCCTGCCGCGCCTCCCGCTCCGGCATCAGCGAGCCGTCGCGGACGACGCCGAGCTCGTTGCCGTATCCGCCGCCCGGCGCGCAGAAGACCCGCAGCACGTCGTAGTCACTCACCCCGGCATTGAAGCATCACCCGCACGACGAGCGTCCCCCAGTCCTCGGGACCGGCACGCACCCGGCGTCGGTGTCGGCCGGGGGTGCATCGCGCAGCCCGGCGCTGACGGGGTGCCGCCTGCGCCCACCCGTGCCGCCCCAGGCGGCACGACTGCCCGCAGCTTGGCAGGTAAGGCTAACCTAAGCTTTGATCGCTGAGAAGGAGAGCCGCATGACCGTACTGGAGAAGGCGGAGCGGGAGGTGGCGGCCGAAGTGCCGCCCCGCAGACGGCGCACCACCGGCTGGCTGCTGACCGTCGGCATGGCCGTCGGCCTCCTCGTCCTCGCCCCGGTCGCCGCTGGGATCGGCGCGTACCCGATCCCGGTCGGGGACGTCCTCGGCTCCGTGCAGCACAAAGTCGGGCTCGGGGGCGGGGAGTTGGACCGGGTCGCCGAGTCGGTGCTGTGGAACGTCCGCTTCCCTCGGATCGTGCTCGCGCTGCTCGTCGGCGCCTCGCTGGGGTGCGCGGGCGCGCTGATGCAGGGCGTGTTCGGCAATCCGCTGGCCGAACCGGGCACGATCGGCGTCTCCTTGGGCGCGGCGGTCGGCGCGGTGGCCTCGATCGCGCTCGGTCTGTCCTTCTTCGGCAACTGGACTCTTCCGGCCATGGCCTTCGTCGCCGGGCTCTGCACCGTGCTGCTGGTGTACGGGATGTCGCGCTCGAGCGGCCGTACGGAGGTCGTGACGCTGATCCTCACGGGGATCGCGGTGAACGCGTTCTGCGGGGCGCTCGTCGGGCTGTTCATCTTTCTCGCCGACACCGCGGCGGTGAACCAGATCACCTTCTGGCAGCTGGGGTCCCTCTCCCAGGCGACCTGGCCGAAGGTGCTGGCGGTACTGCCGTGTGCGGCGATCGGGCTGCTGCTGGCGCCGGTGTATGCGCGCCGCCTGGATCTGCTCGCGCTCGGCGACCGGCCCGCGCGGCATCTGGGGGTCGAGGTGGAGCGGCTGCGGATCGTACTGATCCTTGTTGTCGCGCTGTTGACGGCGGCTGCGGTGAGTGTCGCCGGGGTCATCGGCTTTGTCGGGCTGGTCGTACCGCATCTGCTGCGGATGGCCTCCGGCCCGGGGCATCGGTTCCTCATTCCGGGGAGTGCGCTGGGTGGGGCGCTGGTGCTGCTGGGCGCGGATCTGGCGGCTCGGACGTTGGCTGCGCCTGCGGAGCTCCCGCTGGGGGTTCTGACTGCGCTTCTCGGCAGCCCGTTCTTTTTCTGGCTGTTGCGCAGGACTCGGCGTCGGCAAGGGGGTTGGGCCTAGAGGTCGTATGTCGGCTGCGGGTGTGTGGGGGCTGGTCGCGCAGTTCCCCGCGCGCCCCTGAGGTTCTTTCCGTCCCCTCCTCTAGAAGGACCCGCCTATGCGACTCCTCCGCACCCGTCCCCTCCCTCCCGACCCCGCCGAACCCGGCGACATCCTCGCCGAAGCGCAGGCCCTCCACGTCCGGCTCGGTTCCCGCGTTGTCCTCCATGGAGTGTCCGTCACCGCCCGTGCCGGTGAAGTCCTCGCCCTTGTCGGGCCCAACGGGGCTGGAAAGTCCACCCTGTTGGGTGCGCTCGCCGCCGATCTTCCGGCTGCGGAGGGGGTCGTACGGATTCACGGTCGTCCGGCGTCGGAGTGGTCCGCGCCTGAACTGGCCCTGCGTCGGGCTGTGTTGCCGCAGTCGGCGGTGTTGTCGTTCCCGTTCACGGTGGAGGAGGTGGTGCGGATGGGGCGTGCACCCTGGGCCGCCACCGCGATCGAGGACGATGACGCGGCCGTGGCCGAGGCGATGGATCGGGCCGAGGTGACCGTGTTCGCCGCCCGGCCGTTCTCCGCGCTCAGCGGTGGTGAGCGGGCGCGGGTGGCGCTCGCTCGGGTGCTTGCCCAGCGTGCGCCGCTGCTGCTGCTCGACGAGCCGACGGCGGCGCTGGATCTCAGGCATCAGGAGCTGGTGCTGCGGTTGTGCCGGGAGCGGGCGCGGGCCGGGGACGCGGTGGTGGTCGTGCTGCACGATCTGGGGCTTGCGGCGGCCTATGCGCACCGGGTGGCGATTCTGCGCGCCGGGGTGGTGGTGGCGGACGGGCCGCCCGGGGAGGTGTTCTCGGACCGGCTGCTCTCGGAGGTGTACGACCAGGAGGTCGAGGTGCTGCCGCATCCCCGGACGGGCGCGGTCCTGGTGACGCCAAGGCGCGAGCTTTGACGCTTCCTTGACCCTTCCGTGGGGTCCGATTTGAGCCACCGTGATCGGCTCGTGCTCATACACAGTCCATGAGAGCTGAATCACGGTACGGCGGGGTATCACGCAGGTAAGGCTCGGATAAGTTAGGCGAGCCTAATCGAAGCTATGTGTCCTCTGTAAGCGTTTTCTCGCCACCCTCATGGAGCCGGTATGCGCCCCGCCAGACTCTCCGTCATCACCGCCGCCACCGCCGTGGCGGCGCTGACCGCTCTCACCGGCTGCACCGAGAAGGGCGGTTCGGACAGCGGCGACAACGTGATCAACGTGACCGCGACGGACGACAAGTGCGAGGTGTCGAAGAACGAGGTCCCGGCCGGGCACGTCGAACTCGCCATAGAGAACAAGGGCTCCAAGGTCAACGAGGTCTACATCCTCTTCCCGGACGACCGGGTGGTGACCGAGCGCGAGAACATCGGCCCCGGCACCAAGCAGCGGGTCACCGCCGAAGTGAAGGCGGGCGACTACCAGATCGCCTGCAAGCCCGGCATGAAGGGCGACGGCATCCGCCAGGACATCAAGGTCACCGGCGGGACGGCGGCCAAGCGCGACCCGCGTCTCGACAAGGCCGTGGCCGCCTACCGCGAGTACGCCCAGACGCAGGCCGACGAGACGGTGCCGCTCGCCGAGACGTTCGCCAAGGCGGTCAAGGACGGCGACATGGAGGCCGCGAAGAAGGCGTACGCGCCCTCCCGTATCGGCTGGGAGCGCACCGAGCCGGTCGCCGAGTCCTTCGGCGACATCGACCCCAAGGTCGACCTGCGCGAGGACGGTCTGGAGGAGGGCCAGGACCTGGAGAAGGACTGGACCGGCTGGCACCGCATCGAGCGCTCGCTCTGGAAGGACAAGAAGCTCACCGCCCGCGACTCCGAACTCGCCGACCAGCTCATCACCGACCTGAAGGACTGGCAGAAGCGGGTCGGCAAGGCCGAGATCACCCCGACCTCCATGGCCAACGGCGCCAAGGAACTCCTCGACGAGGTCGCCACCGGCAAGGTCACCGGCGAGGAGGAGCGCTACTCCCACACCGACCTGGTCGACTTCAAGGCCAATGTCGAGGGTGCGGAGAAGTCGTACGAGCTGCTGAAGTCCGTCGCCAAGGAGAACGACCCGGCGCTGGTGACGGAGTTGGACAAGCAGTTCGGCGCGTTGAACGGGCTGTTGGACAAGTACCGCGCGGACAAGACGTCGTACGACTTCACCTCGTACGAGAAGGTCGGCGAGGCCGACCGCAAGGAGCTGTCAGACGCGGTGAACGCGCTCGCCGAGCCCCTCTCCAAGCTGGCCGCCGCAGTTGTCGTGAAGTAGGGGGCGCCCTCATGACCGAGACCTCGGGATCCCCGTCCCGGCGTGCGCTGATCGGCTGGGGCGGTGCCGGGCTCGCGCTCGGTGCCGCCGCGGCCGGCAGTGCGGTGGCGATGGCCCGCACCGGCGACGATGTCGACCCGGCCGGCGCCGAGTCGGGCGCGGCGGTCGCCTTCCACGGCACGCACCAGGCGGGCATCGCCACGCCGGTGCAGGACCGGCTGCACTTCGCCTCGTTCGACGTGAAGACCGACGACCGCGCTCAGTTCATCCAGATGCTGAAGGACTGGACGGTCGCCGCGCGCCGGATGGCGGCCGGGCAGACGGTCGGCGAGGGCGCGTACGGCGGTCTGGCCGAGGCACCGCCGGACGACACCGGCGAGGCGCTGGGCCTCAAGCCGTCGCGGCTGACGCTGACGATCGGCTTCGGGCCTTCCCTGTTCGAGAAGTTCGGGTTGGCGGACGCCCGCCCCGAGGCGCTCGTCGACCTGCCGAAGTTCTCCGGCGACAACCTCGACAAGAACCGCAGCGGCGGTGATCTGTGCATCCAGGCCTGCGCGGACGATCCGCAGGTCGCCGTGCACGCCATCCGCAACCTGGCCCGTATCGGCTTCGGCAAGGTCGTCATCCGCTGGTCGCAGCTCGGCTTCGGGAAGACGTCGTCCACGACGCCCGAGGAGCAGACCCCGCGCAACCTCATGGGCTTCAAGGACGGCACCCGCAACATCGCGGGGACGGAGACGGACCGGCTGAAGAAGTTCGTGTGGGTCTCCGACACGGACGGTCCCGAGTGGATGGTCGGCGGGTCCTATCTCGTCGCCCGGCGCATCCGCATGCACATCGAGACCTGGGACCGGACCTCGCTGCAGGAGCAGGAGGACATCATCGGCCGTGACAAGGGCGAAGGGGCCCCGGTCGGCAAGGCGAAGGAGCGCGACGAGCCGTTCCTGAAGGCGATGCTGCCCAACGCGCATGTCCGGCTCGCGCACCCCGACACCAACGACGGGGCGACGATCCTGCGCCGCGGCTACTCCTTCACCGACGGCACGGACGGGCTGGGCCGGCTGGACGCGGGCCTGTTCTTCCTCGCCTACCAGCGGGACGTCCGCAAGGGCTTCATCCCCATCCAGCGCAGCCTGGCGCCGGACACGCTCAACGAGTACATCCAGCATGTGGGTTCGGCGATCTTCGCGATCCCGCCCGGCGTCCGCGACAAGGACGACTGGTGGGGCCGGGCGCTGTTCTCCGAGGAGGCGTAGCCCGTGTTCTCCAACTACCTGATCGGACTGCGCGAGGGCCTGGAGGCCAGCCTCGTCGTCTGCATCCTCATCGCCTATCTGGTGAAGACCGACCGCAGGGACGCACTGAAGCCGATCTGGATCGGCATCGGTGTCGCGGTGGCGCTCGCGCTGGGCTTCGGCTGCGCGCTCGAATTCGGCTCCCAGGAGCTGACGTTCGAGGCGCAGGAGGCCCTCGGCGGCTCGCTGTCGATCCTCGCGGTGTGCCTGGTGACGTGGATGGTGTTCTGGATGCGGCGCACCGCGCGGCATCTGAAGGCGGACCTGCACGGCAAGCTCGACGCGGCCCTCCAGATGGGCACGGGCGCGCTGGTGGCGACGGCCTTCCTGGCGGTGGGCCGTGAGGGCCTGGAGACGGCCCTGTTCGTGTGGGCGTCGGTGCGCGCGGCCGGCGACGGCACACCGCGCCCGCTGCTCGGCGTGGCCCTGGGCATCGCCACCGCGGTCGTGCTCGGCTGGCTGTTCTACCGGGGCGCCCTGCGCATCAACCTCGCCAAGTTCTTCACCTGGACCGGCGCCATGCTGGTCGTCGTGGCGGCGGGCGTCCTGGCGTACGGCTTCCACGACCTCCAGGAGGCCGACTGGCTGCCGGGCCTGAACAGCAAGGCCTTCGACATCAGCGGCACGATCCCGCCGGACAGCTGGTACGGCACTCTCCTGAAGGGCATCTTCAACTTCCAGCCGGACCCGACCGTCCTCCAGGTCACGGTGTGGCTGCTGTACTTGATCCCGACGCTCGCGTTGTTCTTCGCCCCGGTAGGGTTCGCCTCCGGGAAGGGGAAGGTGAAGGTAGCCGATGAGCAGGGATCGCGGCCTTCGAAGGCAGCTCAGCCTTCGCAGTCTTCGCAGGATTGACCGGAGCGCACTGGTAGCAGCCTCCGTGACCGCTTTGTCGCTGACCGCGAGTGGGTGCGTGGTGGTGCACGGGGAGCGCGAGGTGCTCCCCGCCGCCACCGGGGCCGAAGCCGCCAAGGCGCTCCAGCAGTTCACGACCGCGTACAACGCGGCCGACAAGGCGTACGACAGCTCCCTGGACGCCGACCATGTGACGGGCGCCCTCAGTGACATCGACGCGGCGCGGCTCGAGGCCGGGCAGGCGCGCAGTCCCGAGGGCAATCCGAACCACGCGCCGTTGAAGCTGTCGGACGTGAAGTACACGATCGTCAAGAAGGCGGGCTGGCCGCGCTGGTTCATCGCCGACGCGGCGGGCAACAAGGGCGGCAGCGCGCGCTGGCTGTTGGTGTTCACCCGCGGCGGGCTTCAGGAGCCGTGGGAGGTGGCGTATCTGACGCTGGTCGCCCCCGGCGACGTACCGGAGTTCAAGAAGGACAAGGACGGCCTCGCCGAGGCCGTGCCCATGAACTCCACCGAACTGGCCGCCGCGCCAGGCGAGTTGAGCCGGGAGTACGCCACCTACCTCAAGGACGGCGGGCAGTCGGCCTTCGCTTCGGGTGCGCACACCAGCGGGTGGCGTACGGAGCGGCAGCAGGAGGCCAAGAAGCCTGGTCTGGTCACCCAGTACATCGACGAGCCGCTGACGGACGGCGACTACGCGCCGCTGGCGGTGCGCACGAAGGACGGCGGGGCGCTGGTGTTCTTCACCACCCGCCACTTCGAGAAGGAGACGGCCGCGGCGGGTACGTCGGTGCCGACGCCCAACGACGACGTGCTGGCGCTGACGACCGGTGAGATCAAGCAGTCGCTGACGATGGAGTTCGTCTCCAACGAGGTGGCGCTGGATCCGAAGGGGCCCGGCAAGGTGTCGATCCTCGGGCGGATCCAGGGGCTTACGGCGGCGAAGGGCGAGTAGCCCCTCCGGTCAGTGACGCAGGGGCCAGGCGGCCCCGGTCACATGGCCGGAGTCCTCACCGACGTAGCGGGCGCAGGCGTCGGTGAGGACTTCCAGCAGGCTCAGCGGGTCGGGGAGCGGGTGCTCCGGGCCGCGCAGCCAGTGCACGGTGTGGCCGTCGTCGCCGGGGAGCCGGGCGGGCGGCACCAGGACGTACGAGCCGCGGCAGTGCCAGCGCAGGCCGGGGTGCTCGTCCATCGTCTCGGGGTGGCAGTCCAGCTCGCAGGGCCACCACTCGTCCTCGTCCTCGGGGGTGCCGCGGGTGAGGGTGAAGAACAGCAGCCGGCCGTCGTCGCTCTCGGCGACCGGGCCGACCTCGATACCGGAGGCCAGCAGCCGCTCCATGGCCTCCTGGCCCGCCTCCTGGGGGACGTCGAGGACGTCGTGGACCATGCCGGTCGCGGTGATGAAGTTGGCCTGCGGCTGGTGCCGGGCCCAGCGCTCGATCTGTGCGCGGTCGGTGGTGGACTGCGTCTGCCAGGCGAAGGAGACCGGGTGCCTCGCCGGGGTGGGACAGCCGACGCGGTCGCAGGAACAGCCGTAGCCGGCGGCCGGGTACGCGGCGGGCGCGAGCGGCAGGCCCGCCCCGGCGGCGGCGAGCAGCAGGGCCTCACGGCCGTCGTCGCCGACGGCCTCCTTCGGGCGGCGTCCCCGCAGCCACTGGGAGAGTTTGCCCTGCCGGCCGGAACGACCGCCGAACTCCGCGCTCATCTATCCCCTCGCCTCGCTGTGGTAGCGGACAGCATGCCCTATGGTCCCACCATCCTGCGCTCCGGGGGGGCCGGAGCTGACATCCGGGGTAGGTGGGACGAGGCGGGTGCGGCTCCTGAATCGGGCGGCATCGACGGCTTTGGGGGGATTTACCGGGGCGCGATGCCGTGCAGGGCGTAGTCGACGAGGGTGTCCGTGTACTCGTACGAGATCGGGCCCGTGTACTGGAGCCAGCGCTGGGCGAGGGGGGAGACCCAGAGTTCGAGGGCGATGCGCGGGTCGACGTCCTGGCGCACCTGTCCGGCGTCCTGTGCGGCCCGCACCCGGTCGACGTACAGCTGGAGCGACGGTTCGAGGAGCTTGGCCATGAAGATCCGGCCGAGCTTCTCGTCGACCACGCCTTCGGCGGCCAGGGCGCGGGAGGGGGCCTCGAACCGGGGGTCCTTGAGCTGGTCGACGGTGAGCCGCAGCACGGCCTTGAGGTCGGCGGCGAGGTCGCCGGTGTCCGGAATGGCGTACGGCTCCTCCGCGCCCGCCTCCCGCGACGCCTGTTCGCTCAGATCGAGGAAGGCCTCCAGCAGGACGTCCGCCTTCGACGACCACCACCGGTAGATCGTCTGCTTACCGACGCCGGCGCGGGCGGCGATGCCCTCGATGGTGGTCTTGGGGTAGCCGACCTCCGCGACCAGTTCGATCGCGGCGTCGTAGATGGCGCGACGGGACTTCTCGCTGCGGCGGGTGGAGTCGGGGGCGGGGTTCTTGGCCATGGTGCGAATTTATCAGGTTGACAAGACGATGCGTCTCGCCGGACAGTAGGAAGCGTCCACCGCGAGACGATACGTCTCGTGCAATACGTCCATCTGAAAGGAGCCCGCCATGGCGCGAGGCGGAGCCGGAAGCATGCTCGGAGTCGGCGGCACGCGGAGGAACCTCGGGCGCGACGCCCTGCGCGGCGGCGCACGGGGCCGCCGCGTCGGCGGTCCCGTCGACCCCCAGGCCCAGAAGCGCGAACTGCTGCGCAAGCTCCAGGAGAAACGCGAGGAGGAACGCACCGCAGACGAGTCATCGTGAACGGACCTCCCCCGCCCGGGGGAGAGCGTCCCCCCGCACGCGGGATCTCCCCCCGGTGTCGGCCCGCTGTACTGAAGCGGTCAGCGACACCGGGGAGGAATCACGATGTATGCGTGGACGAGACGACGTCTGCTCACCTCGACGGCCTCGGCAGCGGGCCTGGCCGTCGCGACCACCGTTCCCTCGCGGGCGGCAACGGGCCGCGTCCGCGCCGGGAACGACGACGTGCTGGACGCCTTACGGGCCCTGCCCGGACTGCGGGTGATCGAGGAACGGCCGGGCGCCGAGCCCGGGTACCGCTTCTTCGTCCTCGGCCTGCGCCAGCCCGTCGACCACACGGAACCCGCGGCCGGCACCTTCGAGCAGCGCCTCACGCTGCTGCACACCTCGGCCGACCGGCCGACGGTCCTGTTCACGACCGGCTACGAGGCGACCCTCACGCCCTACCGGTCCGAGCCGACCGTCCTGCTCGACGCCAACCAACTCCAGGTCGAGCACCGCTACTTCGGCACGTCCCGCCCGCCGACCATCGACTACACCCACCTGACGATCCGCCAGGCCGCCGACGACCATCACCGCGTCGTACGCCTGTTCCGTCGCCTGTACGGCGGCGCGTGGATCTCGACCGGCGGCAGCAAGGGCGGCATCGCGAGCGTCTACCACCGCCGCTTCCATCCCTACGACGTGGCCGGCACCGTCGCCTACTCCGCGCCGAACAACGTCGACGACCGGGACGACTCCGCCTATCTCCGCTTCCTGGAGACCATCGGCACCGCCGAGACGCGCGACGCGCTGAAGGCGGCCCAGCGGGAGATCCTGCTGCGGCGTTCCGACATGGTCGCCCGCTACGAGGCATGGGCGGCGTCCGCCGGCACCGGCTTCCGCATCGTCGGCAGCGCGGACAAGGCACTCGAGATCGCCGTCCTGCGCGTGCTGTTCATGTTCTGGCAGAACGGCACGGGGGACGGCGGCACCATCCCCGGCCCGGCTGCGACGACCGACGAGCTGTACGCGTGGCTGGAGCGCACCGCCGCGCTGCCCGTGTATGCCGACGATATCGCGACGCACTACATCCCCTACTGGTATCAACTCGGCACGCAGATGGGGTACTTGAGCGTCCCCACCGCCCATCTGGCCGGGTTGCTGCGCTATCCGCGGGCCATCGAACCCCGCAGTTTTGTGCCATGTGACATTCCACTGCGCTTCGACTCCGACGCCATGCCGGACATCGACCGCTGGGTCCGCCGACGCGGCAGCCGGCTGCTGTTCGTCAACGGCGCGATGGACCCGGCGGTCGCCGAGCCCTTCCGTCCCGGCGCACACGACTCATGCGTCCTGTGGGCGCCCGACACGAACCACCACGTCAGGCTGGAGGACCTGTCCCCCGCCGACCACGCGGCGGCCGTCGCCACCCTGCGCCGCTGGGCAGACGTGTCCTAGTCCTCCGCCTCGGGCGGCCACGCGTCGCCCCAGTCCGCATCGCGTGCCGCCTTGTAGAGATCGCCGTGGCGTTTGGTGACCGTGGTGCGGCGGAGGGCGGGGTCGGTCTCGCAGAGGTCGAGGAGGACCTGGCCCTTGCGGATCTGCGGTTTGCGTACGACGCGGGAGGGGGCCGGGGCGACCGGGAGGCGGGTGGCCGCGACGTAGGCGAACTTCTCGTCCTCGTAGGCGAGGGAGCCGCCCTTGACCTGGCGGTGCAGGGAGGAACGGCTGACCCGGGCCGAGAAGTGGCACCAGTCCGTGCCGGGGACGATGGGGCAGGCCGCGCTGTGCGGGCAGGGGGCGGCGATGTGGAAGCCGGCGGCGATGAGGCGGTCGCGGGCCTCGATGATGCGGGTGTAGCCGTCGGGGGTGCCGGGTTCGACGATCACCACGGCCTGGGCGGCGGTGGCGGCGGCGTCGATGAGGGCGGCGCGGTCGGGGGCGGTGAGTTCGTTGAGGACGTAGGAGACCGTGACGAGATCAGCGCTCTCGATGGTGAGCGCTGCTCCGATACGAGAGCGCTGCCAACGTACGTCCCGCAGCGCCGGGTTGGCGGCGGCGATCTCCCGGCCGAGCGCGAGCGCGGGCTCGGCCCAGTCCAGCACGGTGACGCTGCGCTCGCCGGGCCAGGTAGCGGTGACGGCCCAGGTCGCGGCGCCGGTCCCGCCGCCGACGTCGACGTGGCTGCCGGGTGTCCACTCGGGTACGGCCTGCGCGAAGGCCTCCAGCGCGGAGTGGGTCGCCTCGAAGGTCGCGGGCATGCGGTACGCGGCGTAGGCCGCCACGTCGGCGCGGTCGCGGAGGATCGGGGCGTCGGTCGGGGTGGCGCCACGGTAGTTGGCGATCAGCCGGTCGACGGCTTGCGCGGCCTGGCGGGGCGGAAGGCCGTCGAGGAGAGCGGCGAGGGTGTCGCGCAGGGTCTCGGCCGGGCGTACGGGGACATTCACCCACTGATTCTACGAGCGCGCCGGAGGCGACTGCGGACCACACCTTCCTCGCCCGCCCCCGCCCCTCCATCGCGGAGTGAGGACTCACTCATTGACGGAGTGAGTCCTCACTCCGTACTCTCGCAGTCATGACAGCACCCAAGGAGAACCAGGACCAGACCACCCGCCGCCGCGCCCCCGCCATGTCGCCGGAGCAGCGCCGCGCAATGATCATCCAGACCGCGATCCCACTGATCGCCGAGTACGGCGCCGCGGTGACGACCGCGAAGATCGCCCGCGCCGCGGGCATCGGCGAGGGCACGATCTTCCGGGTCTTCGCCGACAAGGACGAGCTGCTGCAGGCCTGCATCGCCGAGGCGCTCTCCCCCGAGCACGCGGTCCGCGAGCTCGACGCGATCGACGTGTCCCAGCCGCTGCCCGACCGGCTCGCCGAGGCGGCCGAGGCGCTGCAGGCGCACATGTCCAGGATGGGCGCGATCCTCGGCTCGCTGGGGCATGGCGGCGGCAAGCACCCCGGCACGGTGCGCGGAGCGGGCCGTGCCGAATCGACGACCCGTATCCGCGCGGCCCTGGCGGAGCTGCTGGAGCCCGACAAGGCCGCCCTGCGCCGGCCGCCCGAGCAGATCGCGGCCCTCTTCTTCGGCCTGCTCTTCACCCAGCCGCGTACGGAGGACGAGCCCGACCTGACCCCGCAGGAGCTGGTGGAGGTCTTCCTGCACGGGGCGTTCTCGGGGGGCGCCAAGTGAGCGCGCGGAGAAGGCGCCTGGGGGTTACGGCCCTGGCCGTCCTGGCCCCCGTCCTGGTGTGGCTGGTCGCGGACCCCCTGCTGGGGCACCGCCTGCGGATCGCCGACGGCGAGCAGACCCTCGACATCGGCGCCGTGCCCATAGCCTTCGTCGCACTGCTCGCGTCACTCTCCGGCTGGGGACTGCTGGCCGCCCTGGAGCGGTTCGGGGCGCGACGCGCCCGCACCATCTGGACCGGGGTGGCCGCCGCCGTACTGGCCGTGTCCTTCCTGCCGTTCATCGGCGACGGCATGGACGCCGGCACCCGGGTCTCCCTCGCTCTGATGCACCTGGCGGTGGCGGCGATCCTGATCCCGGGGCTGAATTCCAGCCCCTCCGGCGTTTGAGGGGCGGCGGGGGCGAGAAACACCCTGCGGCACCGCTACAGCCCCCGCACCGCCCGTGCCACCCGCGTCCCCGCCCGCGCCCTCGGCCGGCTGTCCGCGGCCCGCCGCCGCGGATGCACCGTATTCGCCAGCAGCACCAGAAACGTATCCGTCGCCGGATCCAGCACCAGCGACGTCCCCGTGAACCCCGTATGCCCGGCCGCCCCCTCCCCCGCCAGCTCCCCCATGAACCACGGCTGATCCACCGCGAAGCCCAGCCCGGGCGGCGTCAGCAGCAGCTCCACGAAGTCGGGGCCGAGGATGCGCGCGGGACCGTACGAACCGCCCGCAAGCAGCGCCCGGCAGAACACGGCCAGATCCCGCCCCGTCGAGAACAGACCCGCATGACCGGCCACCCCGCCCAACGCCCAGGCGTTCTCGTCGTGGACGACCCCCCGCAGCATCCCCCGGTCCGCCTTGGCCCACGGCCGCCGTTGGTCCTCCGTGGCCGCCGCATCGGGGCGGAGACCGTAGCCTGTCGCCGTCATCCCCAGCGGGCGCGTGATGCCGTCGTGGATCAGGACATCGAGCGTGCGGCCCGTGATGCGTTCCAGCACCTGCTGCAGCAACAACGGATTCAGATCGGAGTAGCAGTACGTGCCGGGCACCCCGACCGGCACCTCCGCCCGCAACAGCGCCAGCCGTTCAGCCGCGTCGGCGCAGTCGTACAGCGGGAGTTCGGGCCGCAGCCCGGAGGTGTGGGTCAGCAGCTGCCGCACGGTGATGCCGTGCGCGGCGGCGGCCCCGAAGTCCGGCAGATACGCACCCACGCGCGCGTCGATGCCGAGCGTCCCCCGCTCGATCTGCTGCACGGCGGCGACGGCCGTGAACAGCTTGGTCAGGGAGGCGATGTCGAAGGGGGTGCCGGTCGTCATCGGGACCCGTTCGGACGACGGCAGCTCCACGCCCGCGTCGGCCTCCGCGTCGTAGCCCTCGTACCGTACGGCCCACCCCACCGCCTCCTCGACGGCGATGACCGGCCCGCGTCCGGCGACCACGACGGCGCCCGCCGCCCAGGGGGGTTCGCCGGTGGTGAGGTCGTTCACCTCACGGACGAGGCGGCTCAGTTCCCCGGGGTCGAGTCCGGCCCGTTCCGCTGTGCCGCTGCGCAGTCTCGGCGCGCTCAGCTCCCTGCTCCCTCCGAATCCGTACGCGTGTTCCAAGGACGGCACATTCCCACGAAGCAGGCCATTGCCACCAGTGCCGCCGCCAGTTGGACGACGGCCATCGGGACGGCGGTGTCCTCGCCGGCGACACCGACCAGCGGGGAGGCGATGGCGCCGATGAGGAAGGAGGACGTGCCGAGCAGGGCGGAGGCGGAACCGGCGGCGTGCCGGGTGCGCATGAGGGCGAGGGCCTGGGTGTTGGGCAGGGTGATGCCCATCGCGGACATCAGCACGAACAGCGCGGCGGCCACCGGCACCAGCCCCACCTCGCCGAACACGTCCAGGGACATCAGCAGCAGCGCGGTCGCGGCGGCGATGACGATCACCAGCCCGACGGCCAGCACCTTGTCGAGGTCGACCCGCCCGACCAGCACCTTCCCGTTGATCTGACCGACGGCGATCAGCCCGACGGAGTTGATCCCGAACAGCACACTGAACATCTGCGGCGAGGCCCCGTAGATCTCCTGGATCACGAACGGCGAGGCGGATATGTAGGCGAAGAGGGAGGCGAAGGCGAAGCCGCCCGCGATCATGTAGCCGGAGAAGGCACGGTCGGCGAGGAGCCGCCGCATCGAGCGCAGGGCCTCACCCACCCCGCCGTCGTGCCGTTCCTCGGACGGCAGCGTCTCCGGCAGCTTCGCCCAGACGACGCCGGCCAGCGCCACCCCCACGACCGTGAGCACGACGAACACGCCCCGCCAGTCGGTCACCTGAAGGATCTGCCCGCCGATCAGCGGCGCCACGATCGGCGCGACCCCGGAGATCAGCATGAGGGTGGAGAGGAAGCGGGCCATTTCCATGCCGTCGTACAGATCGCGTACGACCGCCCGCGCGATCACGATCCCGGCCGCGCCCGCGAGCCCCTGCGCCAGCCGGAAGGCGACCAGCGCCTCGACGGTGGGCGCCAGCGCACACAGGGCGGTGGCGACGATGTAGACCGCGAGACCGATGAGCAGCGGGCGCCGCCGCCCCCACTTGTCGCTCATCGGGCCGACGACCAGCTGCCCGAGCGCCATGCCGGCCAGACAGCCGGTGAGCGTGAGCTGCACGGTCGCGGCGGGCGCGTGCAGGGACTCGGTGACCTGCGGCAGGGCCGGGAGGTACATGTCCATGGTCAGCGGCGGCACGGCGGTCATTCCGCCGAGGATGAGGGTGACGAGCATGCCGGTGCGGCGCACAGCACGGACGGCCGATTCCGGTTTCGTTGCCGGTACGGCCGCCTGCGTCTCGTTCTGCGCCTTGTTCTGCGTCTCTTTCGCTATGGATGCCCTGGATGCCCCACGCTCGGGCATGCGCCCCTCCCTCTCCTCGCGATACGGCCCCTATGCTCTCAGTTCGAACACAGTGGCTGGGGTCACATGAACGAGGGCGGGACGGGATGACGGCGGAGAACGTGCGGTGGGGGATCCTGGCGACGGGCGGGATCGCGGCCGCGTTCACGGCGGATCTGGTGGATCTGCCGGACGCGGAGGTGGTGGCGGTGGCCTCGCGCTCCGCGGACTCGGCGAAGGCGTTCGCGGAACGGTTCGGGATTCCCCGGGCATACGGCGACTGGGCCTCCCTCGCCGCCGACGAGGACATCGATGTCGTCTACGTCGCCACCCCGCACGCGGCACACCGGGCCGCCGCCGGTCTGTGCCTGGAGGCCGGGCGGAACGTGCTGTGCGAGAAGGCGTTCACCCTGAACGTGCGCGAGGCCGAGGAACTGGTCGCGCTGGCGCGGACGCGCGGGAGCTTCCTGATGGAGGCCATGTGGATGTACTGCAATCCCGTGATCCGGCGGCTGAAGGCCCTCGTCGACGACGGCGGTATCGGCGAAGTACGCACCGTGCAGGCCGACTTCGGCCTGGCGGGCCCCTTCCCGCCCTCGCACCGTCTCCGCGACCCCGCACAGGGCGGCGGCGCGCTGCTCGACCTCGGGGTGTACCCGGTGTCGTTCGCGCAGCTGCTGCTCGGGGAGCCGTCGGACATCGCGGCGCGAGCAGTGCTCTCGGACGAGGGCGTCGATCTCCAGACGGGTGCACTGCTCTCGTGGGAGAGCGGCGCTCTCGCTTCGGTGCACTGCTCTGTCGTGGGCGGTACGTCCGTCTCCGCGTCGGTCACCGGCTCGCAGGGCCGCATCGACATCCCGTACGGCTTCTTCCACGCCGACCGCTTCGTCCTGCACCGCGACGGCCGCGAACCGGAGGTGTTCGCCCACGACACGGCCGCCGACCCGCACAACAGCCTCAAGTACGAGGCCCGCGAGGTGATGCGGGCCCTGCGGGCCGGCGAGACCGAGTCCTCACTCGTCCCGCTCGACGGCACCCTCGCCGTGATGCGGACGCTCGACGCGATACGGGACCGCATCGGCGTCCGCTACCCCGGCGAAGCCGACCGGGAAGCCGTACCGGCCGTCACACCGGCTTGAGCCCCGGCGCCCCCGCCTCCGTCACGAAGGACGCGGCGGTCGTCACCGGCGCGCCCGGCGTCGTCGCATAGGCCAGGGTCTTGAAGTCGGCCCGCGCCGACTCCCTGCCCAGCGCGACCGTCGCATAGCCGCGCTGCCCGTTGTAGAACTTCATGTGCGGGTTGGCGGCCATGTAGGTGGCCCAATTGGCAGGCTTCTCGGAGCCGTTGCCGCCGCTGGCGATCGAGGTGGCGACGATCTCCGTGCCCACGGTCGGGGAGTCGGGGTCGGCGAAGTCCCGCTTGATGTCGAAGCCGTAGCCCACGTGGACGTCGCCGGTGAGGACCATGAGGTTCTCGATGCCGGCCGCCTCCGCACCCGCGAGAACGCGCTCGCGGGAGGCCGGGTAACCGTCCCAGGAGTCCATGGAGACCGGGGAGGGCGGCGTCGTGGTGTTGTGCCGACGGGAGAAGGTGACCTGCTGCGGGACCACGTTCCACAGCGCGCGCGAACGATGCCAGCCGTCGATCAGCCATTTCTCCTGCGCGTCGCCGGTCAGCGTGCGCGCCGGGTCCTCGGACTCGGGCCCGGGCAGCTGCCAGCCGTCGCCGTACGCCTGGTTGGAGCGGTACTGCCGGGTGTCGAGCACATCGAACTGGGCCAGCCGGCCCCAGTGCAGACGCCGGTAGAGCTGGAGGTCGGGGCCGTCGGGCAGTTGGGGGCGGCGCAGCGGCATGTTCTCCCAGTAGGCCCGGTAGGCGGCGGCCCGGCGGATCAGGAACTCCTCCGGCGGGACGCTGTTCTCCGGGATGTCGTCGGCGTAGTTGTTCTCGGTCTCGTGGTCGTCCCAGGTGACGATGAACGGGTGTGCCGCGTGCGCGGCGGCGAGGTCGGCGTCCGACTTGTACAGCGCGTACCGCAGCCGGTAGTCCTCCAGCGTCACCGTCTCGCGGTTGAGCAGGTCGGGCAGGGTGCCCGCCGGGTAGGCGCGGGCACCGCCGACGGAGCTGACCGGGTACTCGTAGAGGTAGTCGCCGAGATGGAAGACGAGATCCACGTCGTCCTCGGCGAGATGCCGGTAGGCGGTGAAGTAGGCCTGGTCGTAGCGCTGGCAGGAGACCACGCCGAAGGTCAGGGCAGAGACCTTGCTGCCGAGGCCGGGAGCGGTGCGGGTGCGGCCGGTCGGACTGACCCAACGGCCCACCCGGAAGCGGTAGTAGTAGACACGGCCCTCGTCCAGGCCGTCGACCGCGACATGCACGGTGTGATGGAACTCGGGGTGCGCGGTCACCGCACCACGTCTGGCGATCCGGCGGAAGTTCTCGTCACGCGCCACCTCCCACTGGACGGTGACACGCGCGGCAGGCAGACCGCTGTCCGGCTGCAACGGGGCAGGCGCCAGCCGGGTCCACAGAAGTACGGACCCGGGCTGCGGGTCGCCGGAGGCGACGCCGAGCGTGAACGGGTCGTCGGCGATCTGCGCCGCATCGAGCTCAGCGGCACTCGCGACGCCCCCGGCGGGCAGGTTCACCGCGAAGGCGAGCGCGGCAGCCGCGCCGGTGACGGTCAGAAAACGGCGACGGCCCAAGTGGCGGGCGACCGCACGGAGTTCGGGGGTGTGCTGGGACTGACGAGCTGCGGGTGTCATCTGGTCCTCCCCTGGCAATGGGATGCAGGAGAATTGGAGTGACCCAGGACGACCCCCGTTTGGCACGTACACAACACCCAGATGGCGGTCAGATGAGACTCCAGTTCCGCAACGCCCCAAAGGGGCGCGGGGAACTGCGCGACCAGCCACGACGAACCCGCAGACAAGCGACGACCAATCGCGGCACTCACGGCGGAGCACTTACGCTGCGGCCCCATGAATGCCATGCAAACCAACAGGCAGACGGACGAAGGCGCACGGATCGCCGTGGTCACCGGCGCCGGCTCCGGCATCGGCCGCGCCGTCGCCGTAGAACTGCTGCACGCGGGCTGGTCCGTGGCCCTGACCGGCCGGCACCCCGAGACCCTGGAGGCGACAGCGGCACTGGCTCCCGACGGCGCCGCCATCGCCGTACGGACGGATGTGTCACAACCGGAAGACGTCACCGCACTGTTCACGGCGACCACAGACCGGTTCGGCCGGGTGGACCTGCTGTTCAACAACGCGGGAACGTTCGGCCCCGGCGGGGTACCCGTGGAGGAGCTGCCGTACGACGCCTGGCGGCACGTCGTGGACACGAACCTCAACGGAGCGTTCCTGTGCGCGCAGGCGGCGTACCGGCAGATGAAGGTGCAGGACCCGCAGGGCGGACGGATCATCAACAACGGGTCGATCTCCGCCCATACGCCCCGCCCGCACTCCGTCGCCTACACGGCGACCAAGCACGCGCTGACCGGCCTGACGAAGTCACTGTCGCTGGACGGGCGGCCGTACAACATCGCGGTCGGGCAGATCGACATCGGCAACGCGGCGACGGACATGACGGCCCGGATGCAGACGGGGGCGCTGCAGGCGAACGGCGAGGTCGCACCGGAGCCGGTGATGGATGTGGCCGATGTGGCGCGCACCGTGCGGCACATGGCGGAGCTGCCGCTGGAGGCGAATGTGCAGTTCGCGACGGTGCTGGCGACGGCGATGCCGTACGTCGGACGTGGCTGAGCACACCACCCGAGCGCACCCCTAGCGCACAGGCTTCACAACTTGCACAACCGGAATGTGAAACTCCGCTGCATTGCAGCCGGTGGGAGGCTTATGCTCAACACCTCTCCACAAGAGCTTCACAGCCGGAGTGCTCAGCTCCCGTAAGCCACAGCGAGGGGGGAGATGGCAGCCGTTCCACCGCACCGGGTGGGGGTGGCCTCGCGCGGGACCGCGAGGCACGAGCCGGTCCGTGGAACGGCTGCCATAAACGTCCCTCTGTGCGTGCCCCGCTCACCGCCCCAGGACGGACTCGATCTCGGCCAACTGGGCGGCGCTGAGCGGCCCTTGGGCGAGTGCGCCGGCGTTCTGCTCGGCCTGGGCGACCGTGCGGAACCCCGGGATCGGCACGGTGCGCGGGCTGCGCGCCCAGATCCAGGCGAGGGAGCCCTGGGCGAGCGTACGGCCGCCGCTGGTGAGGATGTCCTTGAGCGCGTCGACCCGCTGGACCCACTCCGGGTCCGCGCCCGCACCCTGCGAGAAGCCGGGCAGCCAGGCGGGCGGAGCGCTGCGGATGTCCCCGGCCTCAAGTGCCTGCCCGGCGGCCCGCTTCCCGGTCAGCAACCCCATCGCCAGGGGACTCCGGTTGATGCTGGCGAGCCCCAACTCCTCGCACAGGGCAAGCATTTCGGGTGCGTCCTGAAGAATGTTGAGCCGATGCTGCACGGCGGCACAGTGCGCGCCCTCCGCGAAGACGGCGGCGCGGGCGGGGTCGTCGGTGCTCCAGGCGTACGACCGTATGAGCCCCTCGCGTACGAACGCCTCGCACGTCTCCCGGAGTTCAGCGGCCTTGTCGGGGTCGGCGTCGGAGAGGTGCAGCTGGTAGAGGTCGACGTAGTCGGTGTCGAGGCGGCGCAGTGAGGCGGTCAGGGAACGGCGGGCGTAGGCCGGGGAGTCGTCGCTGCCGGTGAGGGTGCGGGTCTCCTCGTCGAAGATGTTGCCCCACTTGGTGGCGAGGACCACGTCGGCGCGGCGCTTGCCGAGCGCACGGCCGAGGACGCGCTCGCTGTGTCCGGCGCCGTAGGTGTCGGCGGTGTCGAAGAAGGTGACGCCGAGGTCGAGTGCGCGCCGGACGGCCCGTACGGACTCCTCGTCGTCGACCGTGCCCCAGCCGAGCGGCTGCCCGTCCGGGTCCTGCCACTCACCGCCGATGGCCCAGCAGCCGAAGCCGAGGGCGCTGACCTCGATGCCGGTGCGGCCGAGGGTCCTGGTGTGCGAGATCGTCTCCATGACCCGGGACGCTATGGGTTGGAGCGCACTCTAGGGCAAGGGCTTTCTGAGCGGAACTTCGACGCAGTATCAGGGTCCGTTCACGCCTGGCCGGTCTCGAACCGCCGGATCTTGCCGCTGTCGTCGACGTCGAACCGCCACTGGGTGCGCATCTCGCCCCAGGTGTCGTTGCTGTAGCGGGCGACGAGGGCACGGCCGCCGTCGGACTCGCGGTCGACCTCCATGTGGCCGTGGGAGTCGAAGATCTCCCGGTTGATCCACTCGTCGAGGTCACGGTCGGAGCCGTCGTCCGCCATCGTCGCGTCCGGGGTGAGAAGCGCGAGGAAGGCGTCGCGGTCGTGCGCGTTGACGGCACTGACGAAGTCCCGGACGGCCGGGTCGCTGAGGTTCTTGGGCTGAATCGTCATGACTGCCAGACAAACACCGCTCCCGGGACCGCGCCACCCGAACGGCGGTCCAGGGAGGCTGGGTGGGTGTCATCGGTGGGACGGTGGAAACCCGTGGGGGACGTGGAGAGCCACGGGGGCCACATGGAAGACCCACGGGGAACTGTGGGGGGGAACTGTTTCTACCGTCTGCTCCGGGAGTCACCGTGACCTGTTACGACCGACGAGATCTGGGCCTGCTGCTGCTCCGGCTGGGCACCGGCGGAGTGCTGGCCGCGCATGGCGCGCAGAAGCTGTTCGGCTGGTTCGGCGGACACGGGATCGAGGGGACCGGCCACTTCATGGAGTCCGTCGGCTACCGGCCCGGCAAGGCGAGCGCCACGGCGGCGGGGCTGGCTGAGTGGGGCGGCGGCACGCTGCTGGCGCTGGGTCTGGCGACCCCGGCGGCGGGTGCGGCGGCGGCCGGCGGGATGGCGGGCGCGGCCACGGTGCACATGCCGAACGGCTTCTTCAACCAGGAGGGCGGCTACGAGTACGCCGCGACCCTGGGCCTGGCGGCGACCGGCCTCGCGGTGGCGGGCCCCGGCCGCCTCTCCCTCGACCACGCGCTCGGGCACGTCTTCGACCGCGGCTGGATGGTTCCGGCGGCGCTCGGCGCGACGGCGGCGGTGACGGCGGTGGTGGTGGGGATGCGGAACAAGAGGCTGGACGAGGCGAAGAAGGAGGAGGAGGCGGAACAGTTCGGGGAGCAGGATGCCCTGTTCGGGGAGTAGGAGGGTCTACTCACGGAACAGCCATGGCATGCCGTGCCAAGCTGCCCGCATGACTGATCAGTGCGCCTCCACCGAGGCCTCCGCCGAGACCTTCGCCGACCTCTGGACCGATATCGACGCCCTGTGGACCTGGCTGGACGAGAACCGGGCGCACGGCGACCAGGAGGGCCTGCTGCTGCGCATGCTCAAGCTGTCGGAGGAGGTCGGCGAGGTGGCCCAGGCGGTGATCGGCGCGACCGGCCAGAACCCGCGCAAGGGGACGACCCACACCTGGGACGACGTCCAGTCGGAACTGTGCGACGTGGTGATCACGGCGCTGGTGGCGCTGCGCACGCTGACTCCGGACACGCGTGAGGTGTTCACGCGACATCTGGCGAGGGTCAAGGAGCGTTCGCTGGGCGGGTCCTGAGCGCTGGCGGGGCGCGTCCCTGAGCGACCACTCGACTGAACGGCTGATCGGCGGAGACGCGCTGAACGATCAGGCAATTCGGTGTGTTTCACCATAAGAGTGGGCGAATGCAGTCCCCCGCACTCACCCCCGCCCCACCACAGCCGACAGCACGCCCGCCCCGGCGCCGTACCCCTTCAGTCCCGCTCATCACCACCTGCGCGGCCCTCCCCCTCTACGGCATCTGGGCCACCATCCTCGCGACGGGCGGCGGCGACCTGGCAGCCCAGTACGCCTGGGCGGGCTTCGCGGCAAGGCACCCCGGCACCCCGTACGCCCTGTTCTGGTACGCCGGCACGCACACCGCCAACTACAGCGTGCTGTCACCGCCGTTGATGGCGCTGCTGGGCGTCCGTACGGTGTCGGTCCTGTCCGGCGTGACAGCCACCTGGCTGCTGTCCGCACTCCTGACCCGGACGCCCGTACGATCCCCGCTGTGGCCGTCCCTGCTGGGCGCACTGGGCGTATGGGCGAACGTGGCCTCGGGCCGTACGACCTTCGCGCTCGGGTTGGCGTTCGGCCTGGCGGCGCTGCTCGCAGTCGTGGACAGGGCACACCTGAAGGTGACAGCGGTCGCCGCGTCGCTGGCCACCCTCGCGAGCCCGGTGGCGGGCCTGTTCCTCCTGGTGGCGGCTGCGGGATACGGACTGAACCGGCGGTACGCGAAAGCGCTCGCGCTGGCCCTCCCCCCGGTTCTTCTGGTGGCGTCGACGACCCTGTTGTTCCCCTTCGAGGGCGAACAGCCCATGTCCGCGCTCCGGTTGGCGTTACCGCTGCTGATGTCGACCGTCGTGGCATGGGCGGCGCCGCGAGAGTGGCGTGTGGTGCGGGCGGGCGCCGCGGTCTACGCGATCGGGGCCGTCCTGACATGGCTGATCCCGTCACCGGTCGGCATGAACGTGGAGCGCCTGGCCATGCACTTCGCCCCCGCCGTACTGCTGGCGGCGCTGCTCCACACGAGCTGCCGCCGCACCCTCGCCCTGTCCATCGCGTTGGCCGTCTCCGTCCACTGGTGCGTCCTGCCGACGGCGCTCGACCTGCGCGTCACGACCCCCGTACCCGCCTGGTCCAGACACACCACCGGAGTCCGCACCGAACTCACCCGCCTGGGCGCGACCCGGGCCAGGATCGAGATCCCCCCGGCCCGCGACCACCGCGAGGCCACCCTCTTCGCCCCCCACATCCAGCAGATGCGCGGCTGGAACCGCCAACTGGACGTGGAGAGAGGCGGGTTGTTCTACGACGACCACCTCGACGCGTCCCGCTACCGGGCCTGGCTGCACCACTGGGCGATCACCTACGTCGTCCTCCCCCGCGCCACCCCCGAGCCCCACTCCGTCGCCGAGTCGACCCTGATCCCCCGGGCGAGCAAGTGGCTACGCCCGGTCTGGCACGACGCCGACTGGCAGATCTACCGCGTTACCGACCCGACCCCGCTGGCCTCTTCCCCGGCTCGGGTGCTGCGCGCGGACGAGGCGGTCGTAAGCCTGAAGCTGCCGCGCCCGGCGACGATCACCGTGCGGGTCGCGTACTCGCCGTGGCTGCGGGCGGAGGGGGCGTGCGTGCGGGAACGGGAGGGGTGGACGGAGCTGACCGCTGCGGAGGCCGGGGTGTACCGCTTGACGTCGAGCTATGCGGGTTTGCTGGAGGGCCAACCGGCGTGCGGACGGACGTAATTACGCACGACCTCGCGCAATCGCACGCTGCATGAGCTGCCGCAGTTCGGCCCGCGCCAAGTCCTCGAACGTACGCAGCTTGACGTGCCGATGCACTTCCCCCGCCCCTCCATCAGCCCTGCCGGATCGGGCAGGCTCGCGCCCCCGGCGATGCCGAGCGTGATTCTCACGCCCGAGGTCGGCGACGGGGGCGTCCCGGGCGGCGAGGACTCGTTCGACGTCAGCGTTCTCCACGCCGCCACGGTGACATGCCACGGTCCCCGCCGCACCGCCTCAGCGACGACGCAGAGCCTTGCGCTGCACGGACTCCAGCGGCCCGTGCGAGAACCGCCGCAGCCAGAGAGTCGACCCGACGACGAGCAGGACACAGACAGAGCCCCACAGACCCATCACCCACCAGGGCCCACTGTCCGCAAAGCGCTCGGCAAGCCCGAGGCCGAGCCCGTAGCAGGCGAGCATGCACAGCAGGTTCTGGAGGACATAGCAGGACAGGGCCGTACGCCCGACGGAGGACAGCCCGCGGGTGACGAATGCCGGGACCCACCCACGGTCGAGAAGTACACCGATCAGCCCCATATACCCGACGGCGACCACCGGAGCGGCGACATACCGCCCGAGAAAGAAGAACTCCTCGCCACCCAGCCACAAGGCCCCATTGAACGGAAGCCCCAGCCCCAGCCCCCAGACCGCCATCCGAGACCGCAGCCGCCGCCCGCTGTCGCTCGGCGCGAACGCACCAGCGCGATGCAGCCGAACACCGAGCAGGAAGAGAAAGACCAGGAGCCCGAAGGAGATGACCGGCTCCATGCGCAAGGCGAGCGCATTCTCGAGCCGGAAGGAGATCTGATCGGCCCAACTGCCGTGCGCGTACACGTCGACGGCCTTACTGGACACGCCACCCTCGGAGTCTTCTGCGGGCGAGGCCAGCAGGGCGAGGGTGATCAGCGCCATGAGCGCCACATGCAGGCTCACGGACGCCCACATGACCACCCGCCGTACTCGATCGGAACGCGCCAGCAACCGGGCGACCAGCAATGCGGTAAGGGCGTACCCCATCAGCACGTCGAACCCGAAGACCAGCACGAAGTGCAGGGTGCCTTCGGCGAACAGGAACAACGCACGGGGCCGATATCCGCGCGGCCACGGAGTGCCCCGGCGGGCGGCGGAGTCGTACTGGATGGCCAGCCCGACCCCGAACAGAATCGTCAGCAGCGACAGAAACTTCCCGTCCGCGAGAAACCGGAAGAGCGCCTCGGCGGGCTCGTCAGCCGGATCCGGCATGGGCACGCCCTGCAAGAACGCCCACTCCGAGCCGGGCGCCGCGAAAATCCACACGTTCGTCATGAGCGTGCCGAGGATCGCGGCGCCGCGGAGCACGTCGAGCAGTGGCAGCCGGGCCGGTGCGGAGGAAAGGGAGGCGGACGCGACGTCCTTGGACGCGCGGAGGCTGTTGGGCATACCTCCAGGTTCTCGGCGCTTCGGGGGGCGATCGTCGTGCGGCCGGAGGAAACCGTCGTACATCCTTCGATGCAGCCGGCCGGGAACGGCGCTCTCGCGAAAGGGCGGCCGTCAGTCCTGGCGGCGAACCTACCGGCGCACCTTGAACCTCAGGTGCAGCACCCGGTCGCCCTGGATGACCACGTGGGGATCTTCGAGCAGGTGCTGCCCATCGATGCTGCCGAAGTAGCGTTTGCCCGACCCGAACACCACCGGCACCACATCCATCGCCACCTCGTCCACGAGTCCGGCCGCGAGGATCTGGCCGCCGACTTCGCCTGCGCTCACCGCGACGACGCGCTCCCCGGCGAGTTCCTGGGCCTTGTCGATCGCGGCCGTCACGCCATCGAAGAAGTGGTACGACGCCTCGGGGTGCCAGCCCGCGGGCTTGGGCCGGTGGGACACCACGACCACGTGGTCGCCGGCGGGCTGGTTGCCTTCCCACCCGTTCATCAGGTCGAAGAAGTGGCGGCCCATCACGATCGTGCCGATCGACTCCCACATCGGCCGGACGTACTCCGCCGACGCACGTGAGACCTTGAAGCTGCTTCCAGCTCCGGAATGGTCATACTCCTGGTCGCCGCTCTCGGTGATCGGGGTGTCCCCGCTGAAGTACCAATCGTGCAGTGGCCCGACGTCGTCGTTCACGTCGGCGATGAAGCCGTCCACCGACACCACGTTGTGCATGATCACTGCGCCCACGGGTTCTCCTCGGGTCTCCTTGCTCGCTCGCCCCCGATCCTGTCGCCCCGGGAGGTGACTGGGCATGTAAAAAATCAATCAGCCGGCATCGGACCGGCATCCGGCGGGAACCCCGGCTCGGCGGGGAATCGGCGCCGCAGTGCGAGGTATTCGGTCGGGGCGTGGCCGGTGAAGTCCTTGAACTCCCTGCTGAAGTGGGCCCGGTCGAAGTAGCCCGCCGCATGAGCGAGCTCCGACCAGTCGACCGGACGCAGGGCGTCCACGGACAGGATCAGCCGGGCAAACCGGTAGATCCGCGCCACCCGCTTCGGCGTGACTCCGACATGAGCCTTGAACTGCGTGGCCAGGTGATTGCCGCTCACCCCGGCGGCCTCGGTCAGCGCACCGACCGGTACCGCACCGTAGGACGCCTCCAAACGCCGGCCCGTGTGCAGGACCAGGTCGAGACCACGCGACGGCGCCTCGGCAAGCCGCGACCGCAGCTCCTCCTCCACTACCCGCAGCGTCTCGGTGGCCGATGCGAGGTCCCCGACCTGATTACGAATCCGGTCCACAGACCGTTGCCATACGGCGTCGACCGGCACCCATCGGTCCCGCAGCTCACTCGCCGGCACATCGACGAACGGCGACATCCCCCAAGGCTTGAAGTGCACCCCGACGAGCCGCACCCACGTGGGGTACTCGACGAGGAAACGCCTGGTCCATACCCCCATGAACCACCCGTCGCTAAACACTGCCGGCGGCACCGAAGGGTCGGAGTCGCGGAGGCGGGCGGGTCCGCCCAGGTTGATGAACAGATGCGCCGACGGCATCGGCGGGACGTTCATCCGACGGTGCCGCGGCGCCCCGGTCAGGCAGTAGATGTCATCGATGAACCGGTCCAGCGGCGGGGCGGGCACCCGGCCGACGTATTCCATGGAGTCAGTGTGGCCGACGGGGGTTCAGTTCGCGAGGGAGCAAAGACGCCCCGGCCGTATGCCGCCCCGACCGCCGGTCATCAGGTCACCAACCCGTGCCGGTAGGCGTAGACGACGGCCTGGACGCGGTCGCGGAGGCCGAGCTTGGTGAGGATGCGGGAGACGAACGTCTTGACGGTCTCCCGGCTGATCATCAGGGCCGCGGCGATCTCGTTGTTGGACAGGCCGTCCGCGATCAGGCGCAGGACCTCCAGTTCGCGGGGGGTCAGCGGAATGTCCTGGGCCGGGCCGTCCTCGGCGGGACGGATACGGGCGGCGTACTTGCCCACCAGCTGACGTGTCACCTCGGGGTCCAGCAGGGCGGCGCCCACGGCCACGGTGCGGATGCCGTGCAGCAGCCGGTCCGGCGGCGCGTCCTTGAGCAGGAACCCGCTGGCCCCGGCGCGCAGGGCCTCGTAGACGTACTCGTCGAGGTTGAACGTCGTCACCACGAGCACCTTGGCGGGGTGCGGCACCCCGGACCCGGCCAGCAGCCGGGTGGCCCCGATGCCGTCGAGTCCCGGCATACGGATGTCCATCACGACGACGTCCGGACGCAGCCGGCCGACGAGGTCGACGGCGGCCTGTCCGTCGCCGCACTCGCCGGCCACCTCCATGTCGGGCTGGGCGTCGATGATCGTCACCAGCCCCGTGCGGATCAGCAGTTGGTCGTCGCAGACCACGACCCGGATCGGCGCAGTCACGACGGGCCCTTGGCGGGGATGCGCGCCCGTACCACGAACCCGCCGCCCGTGCGCCGGCCGGCGCTGAACTCGCCACCCAGGACGTCGACCCGCTCCCGCAGCCCGGCCAGGCCGCGTCCGCTGCCGCCGGGGGATGTCGCCCGCGAGCCGGATGCCTCCGTAGTGACTTCCACGGTTATCTCCTTGTCGCCGTGGCGCACCATAACCGAAGTGCTAATGCCGTGGGCGTACTTGAGGGCGTTCGTCAGGGCCTCCTGCACCACCCGGTAGGCCACCAGGTGGGCGCTGCCGGTGGACTCCGGCGGGGTGCCCTCCTCGGTGAACTCCACCGGCTGGCCCGCCCTGCGCGTCTGTTCCACCAGGGTGCCGAGGTTGCCGACATGCTGGGTCCTGCCCTCGGTCGGCTGCGGGCTGTGGTCGGGGTTGAGCAGGTCGAGCAGGTGCCGCAGGTCGCCGATGGCCTGCCGGCCGGTTTCCGAGACGGCGGTCAGGGCTTGTTCGAGGCGCTCGGGAGCGGAGGTCAGATAGCGGGCCGCCTCGGTCTGCACGACCATCGCCGTCACATGGTGGGTCACCACGTCGTGCAACTCGCGGGCGATACGAGTGCGTTCGGCGGTGCGGGTCTCCTCGGCGACGCGGCGCCGGCGTTCGGCTTCCGCGATGCGGGCGGCGCGCAGCCACGCCCCCATGCCCCAGACCAGGGCCGTCGCCACGTAGAACATCACGAACCCGCTCGTCGACTCGCCCGAGCCGAGCCGGGAGAGGGCGACGGCCAGCGGTACGTACGCCACGGAGAGGACGAGGATGGTGGCGCGGCGGTGCTGTTCCACCCGGGACCCGGCGCCCAGCAGCGCGAGGGCCAGCGCCGTACCGGCCAGCGAGTGGTAGCCGAGCAGTTGGTCCAGGGCGAAGCCCACCGACACCAGTGCCACACTGGCCACCGGCCATCGGCGGCACATCATCAGCGGGAGGCTCTCCAGGACGATGACCACCACGGCCAACGTGTCGTAGGGCCGGTTCGGGACGCCGCCGAGCTGTGTGCCGTGGCTCTGCAGCGAGGGGAGGAACGACGCGGCCAGCAGCAGCGGGCCGAGGACGAGGTACCAGGCCGTCACGTCGAACTGGAGCCACTGGCCCGGGGTCCGGCGGAGCCGGATGCGGGGGAAGGCTCTCCGGAGGGCGATCACCGGACGAGCCTAGTGGTGGCGTCGTTCCGGTCGGTGTGTCGGCGGGGCACCACGTGGCCACGCCGGTGGGCCAGCCACATGAACGCGATCGTCACAAGCACGCCGAACAGGATCGCGTACACACTGCCCTCCGGCCCGAAGTCGCCGCCGGTGAGCAGTTCCGGGCCCGACATCGAGGAGTTCAGCAGGCCCTGCGGTGTGTCGTTGCCGGAGACCTCGGTGCTGTAGATGCCGGACGCGGCGAAGTTCCAGCCGAAGTGCACGCCGATCGGCACCCACAGCCTGCGGGTGGCGACGTACGCGGCCGTGAGCATGCCGCCGGCCTCGATCGCGATGGCGAAGGCGCCCCAGAGGCTCGCGTGCGGGTTGAACAGGTGCGACGCGCCGAAGAGCAGGCCAGTGAGGATCAGCGCGATCCACGTGCCGGTGCGTTCCTCGACGATGCGGAACAGCACACCCCGGTAGAGGACTTCCTCCGTCACGGCGGCGGCGGCCATGAAGCCGAACAGTCCCACCGCGCCCGTCGGCGATCCAAGGCCGTCGACCTCGTACTGCCCCGAGGAGAAGAGGTTCACGACGACGGCCGAGAACATCGCGGCACCGATCAGCAGACCCCGGCCGACCGCGGGGGCGGCGCCCTCCAGTCCGACTTCCGTGGACGGGCGGTGCTCGGTCCGTCGCACCACCCAGCCGTAGACGAATATCGCGAGTACGGCGGCCAGGCTGCCGACGACGAGTTGAAGCCACGGATTTCCGTCCACTGCGGCGAGGCCCTGACCGCCTGCGATGGAAATTGCCACGACGGCCAGAAGCTGCCAGATGAACCTCATGAGAACCCCTCTGAGTTCCTTTGAATTCCTTTGAATTCCTTCGGAAAAAGCCCGTCGGCGTGCGCGCCGAGGCCAGGACAAACGCTAGGGATTTCGTGGTCCGGGATCGTCACCACGCAGAGCGCACTTGGGCGTGGCTCCCGTGGGGGACAGCGCCGGCTGGTGGTTGTTCCCGGCGGCCCGTGCGGCCTATACGGCCTATGGGCCTATGCGGCCTGTGCGGCCTGTGCGGTGACGCGCTGGATGGCCTTGACGGCGATGTCGGGGCGGTCGACGTGGATGTAGTGGCCGGTTCCCGCGGCGGTGCTGAGCGTGCTGCGGGAGGACAGCGCGCGCCACTGCTGCTGGCCCTTGGACCACATCTCCTCCAGCGCGGGCCCGTACTCGGGGACCTCGGCGTACTGGGACTCGTGCTTGATGATCTGCACCGGGATCTTCCCGGCGGAGCGGACCTTCGTGTCGGCGATGATGAACTGCTCCGGGTTCTGGCCCTCGTTGACCGCCATGGTCTGGTCGCGCAGTTCGGCCGCCATGCCGGTGGCCGACTCGGGGATCGTCTTCGAGAGGCCTGCGGTCAGGGCGGGGATGGTGGCGTCCATGAGCACCAGTCCCTTGATCCGGTCCGGGTGGTCGGGGGCGTACCGGGCGGCGATGTACCCGCCCAGCGAGTGACCGGCCAGGACGACGGAGCGGTCACCGGCGAGGCGGTCGAGGACGACGGTGAGGATCTTGGCGCTGTCGTCGATGGTCTGCGTGCCGTTCGGCTTGTCGCTCTTGCCCTCGCCGAGCCGGTCGTAGGAACAGACCCGGGACTTCTCCCCCAGTGTCTTCTGCAGGCCGGCCATGGTGTCCAGTCCGTCGCCGCCGCCGGCCATCAGCATCACGAGAGGCTTGTCCCCCATCGCGTCGCCCGAGCAGGAGACGTTCACGAAGTGCTTTCCGACCCGGATCTTCTTGGTGCCGGAGAACTGGTCCCCGTCCCCGAGGTTCTTCTCCGCGGTCTCTTCGGTGACCTTGCCGGTGGCCTTCTCCGCGGTCTCCTCGGTGACCTTGCCGGCGGTCTTCTCAGCGGTCTTCTCAGAGGTCGACACGGGTCCGTCGCAGGCGATGAGCGCGGCGCCGGCCACGACGGAGGAGAGTGCTGTGATGGCGGTTGCCTTGATCCTGCGGTTCATCTGTTGCCTCCATAAAGCGGTGCACATTTCGAATGCGGCGTGCATTTCAAAGGGATGTCTATTTCAGGGCTCTGCGGCCACGACCAGAACGCTATGGAAAGCGAGGCGTGAAATCGTCACTCCCTGGCGCGCACTTGCGTGTGGCTCATCAGGGGGACAACAGGCAGGGCTTCGGGCGCAGTCGCACGCGCCACGTGGAGCTGACGGACGAGTTCATCGCCGACCGCACACCCCGACCGTGGCCCTGCGACAGTTCCTCGCACACCTCGTCGAGCGCCGCGCACCGCACTAGGGCTACGGCGACCTCAACATCCATCCCCTGTGGTCGCTCATGCAGATCCGACCCAACCTGCTGCGATCGGGCGCGGCAGCCTGGGCAACTGCTCGACCGGCTCCCCGTGATGTCGGATAGCCGTGAGCTCTCGTTGAGCAGGCGAGCATCCGGTACACGATCCGCCTCGCCGAGGCGTGAGAGGTGCCGCACGGTGTCCGAGGACTGACCGCGGTTGCCGGTTTCCTGTATGAGGCGGGGACGCTGAAGAACACCGCCCGCACCGGATGGTGGATGGCAGGCGTGCAGCACCCCGAGTCGGTCGTCGAGCACTCATGGCGCACCGCTCTCATCGCGACGATCATCGCGAAGCTGGAGGGCGCCGACCCCGCCCGGGCCGTGTTCCTCGCCGTCTGGCACGACTCCCAAGAGACCCGCACCGGCGACGTCAACCACCTCGGCAAGAAGTACACCGGCGGAGAGGCCGCCCCTCGCGACATCACCGCCGACCAAGTCGCTGGCATGCCCGAACTCCTGGCCGAAGCTGTGCGTGACCTTGTCGCCGAGTACGAGGCCAAGGAGTCGCCGGAAGCGATCTGCGCGCGGGACGCGGACAAGTTGGAGTGCATGATCCAGGGCATCGAGTACCGGGATCAGGGTTACGCCAATGCTCAGCGGTGGATCGACAACAGCCGGGGGCGGATTGTCACCAATGCGGGGCAGGCGCTGGCTGACGCGGTGCTGGAGACGGGGTCGTTGGACTGGCTGCGCGCTGCGCTCGGCGAAGGGAAGAGCTGAGTTCAGACCAACCGGCGGATCACAGAACAGCGGGCCACGACTTGCGCACGACCTTGGGCTGGCCCAGCCGACCATTCAATCAGCGGCACCAGTCAGGGCTTGTAGTCGGAATGTGGGGTGGCGATGTCCCAGAGCAGGTCGCGCAGGCTGATGCACTGGGCCACGGTGTCGGGATCCTCAATGAGTTCCGACCCCAATACCCGGCCTTCGGCATCGAAGTGGCCGACCGCGAGAAGACGATCGTCGTACAGCCACCAGTCGTTGCCTCCGGCAGGGAAGGTGATGCCCTCGGGTCACCGGTGTCGCGGCAGCCAGCGGATGTCCTCGCCGGCCTCGACGTTGAGGCGGGTCAATGAGTGCTCCCACCCGACGTATTGGGAGTGCGGCTCCGCAACCACCCGGACGCGTCGGACCGTCTTGCCTTCGCCCGTGACGCGCTTCATGAGCGTCATCCAAGGCTTGAGCCAGGCGTAGTTGTCCGGCTCGCCCCTCTGCCACCGCGCGTAGGGAGTGTCTTCGACGGGAGACCCGTAGTCGTCCCTCAGCTCCAGGTGGAAAGCGTCTCGTTCAAAGCTGTTGAACAGCTCGTCGCGCTGGGCCGGGGTGATCAGGTCCACTGTTTTCCTCCAGTTCCGTCACGCTGCTTCAGTCCCCCGTGGCGCATCGCTTACGTCAACGTGTGGGACAAGCAACCCCGCAGCCCAAGCTATTGCCTGGACCAGGTGCTCGGGCAGAAGACCGATGCATGGGTCGGGCTGGAGGAGTCGCGTCGTCAGGCCGTGAGCCGTGCGCTCGGCGGCCCATGCGTAGTCGAGGCTGGTGAAGTCGTCGTCGATCCAGATTGCTGGTGCGTCGCCGAGCCAGGTGCCGACGTGGTCGCGCTTCCACAGGTAGCCGTTGGGGTGGCTGGTGGTGATCTGCGCATGCGGGAGGTCGACGTATGGCAGCGTCGGGAGGCCGAGGAGCGGGCCGATAAGAGTGGTGGCGTCTTGGCGCCAGCTGGTGCACCAGACGGGCACGACCAGGCGGGTCTCGATCACATGCATGAGCAACGGACCGTGCGCAGGGTTGATCCAGATCGTGACCGGGTCGTCGCTGCTCCTGCCAGTAGGCACAACGTCGTGGCGGGTGTGGGTCGCCGGGCCGGCCCCCTCCGCGTCCGGGAAGGGTATGAGGACGCCGTCGACATCGAGGAGTAGATAGGGCAGGCGCATCTGTTTCTCCCATGTGAGCCGGGATGGGGTCAGAGCTTCCGTGCGGTGATCAGCAGGGTGGTGGGCCAGCGGCCGTGACGCGCGTCGTGGAACTCCTGGGCCGAGGTGAGCCACAGGCCGACGCGGTAGAGATGTTTCTCCCAGCGGTCGGCGTCGAAATCCCAGCGGGCGATGGGTAGTCGGGTGCGGTCGGGCAGAATGACGTAGTCGCGGCGGGGCCGGTCGTCGGCGGCGGGGCGTAATCCACCGCGCTGGGGGTGGGGGACGGAGAACGCGAGAACGCAGCCGGGTCTGAGGTGATGGACGATGGCCGGGAGCAGAAGCTCGGGGGCTACGAGCCCGATGGCGCCGAAGACGGAGTAGATCGCGTCAAACCGCTCGTCGGAGGCTTGCAGGTAGTGCAGGGCGTGGCTCGCCACGAAGGTGAGGTTCTTCAGCCGGCCGTAGTGCGAGCGGGCTCGGCGGACCTGGAGGCCGACGACGTCAACGCCGGTTACCTGGGCGCCGTAGCGGGTAGCGAGGTGGGCGGCGTTGTGGCCGGGGCCGCAGCCGAGTTCCAGCAGTCGCTTGCGGCGCAGATCCGGGCCGAGGATTTCGGCGCCGGGCCCGGTGCCGGGCCGCGTGGTCCATTCCATCCGCGCGGGTACGGACAGTGGCTCGGCGGGGCTGGCCGTTGTGCGCTGGAGAGCGTGGACGTACCAGGGGGACGCCTGGGCAAGCACGTCAGACCTCCAGGAGGTGGAGGACATCGGTGAGGTGGCGGCGGACGGCCTTGATGTAGGCGGGGTCGGTGTCCGGGTCATTGATCCAGCGGATGGACTGCTCCATGAACCACTCGACGGCCCACATGCGGTGCCAGCCCAGAGCCCACTGCGCGGCGGGCAAGCCACCGCGTTCGGCGAGGGCGTCGGGGGTGCCGCCTTCGGTGACGTAGGTCTCCAGGAAGACCCGCAAGCGTAGGGGGTCGGGTGTGTCGAGGGTGCCGTGCCAACTGGCGAGGTCGAGCAGGCCGGGACCGGTGAAGGCGCGGGCGAAGTCCAGCAGCCGCCAGCCGTGTCGGCCGATGTGAAGGCTGGTGGGGTGGAATTCGGAGTGCACCCATCCGAACGGAGCCACCGTCGTACCGGCCGAGCGTGCTTCAGCTGCCTGCGCGGTGCGGTCGAGGGCGTCCTCGATATCGTCCGTGTCCTGCCAGCGCTCAGCTTTGCGCAGCTGGCCGAGGTGCTCCAGGGCACGGCCCGGAAGCCGGCGCAACCCCTCCTGATCGAGGACCGGCAGAGCGGCGGCGGTGCGGGCGTGGTGCAGGACGACGGCCGCGGTGGCACCATCCAGGTCGTCGGCCTCGCGGGCGGGAGCGCCGAGGTCCTCCAGTAGCATCCCGAGCCATCCGTCCACGACCGCGGAGGCGTGAACGGCAGGCACCGGGACACCAAGGGTACGTGCCAGTCGAAGGGCCTGATCCTCGCTGTCGAACGGCTTCTTGGCGTACTTGAAGATGGCGGTGGTGCCGTCAGCGAAGGTCAGACGCTCGACGCCGGACATCGACCAGACCCGCACCTCCTCGCGCACCGCGCTGGACCGGCTAGCCATGGTCAACAGGTTGTCCAGGAGATCGGCGTTGAGGTTCATGTCCACAGGTGGCTCCAGTTGCTGTTGAAGGCATCCGGGGCGGGCGAGAGGTACTTGCCCGCCCCGATACCGGGACGGTGGTGTTACGCGGCAGGGCCCACGCGGTGGGCGTAGACCTGCTCGATCCATCCGGCCTTGAAGGCCGCGAGGTCGTCGCGGAAGGTGGCCATCGAGGCACCGTAGGGCGCCACGACGCCACCGGACTGGTCCGGCACGGACTGGCAGCCGTGCACGAGCCGTCCGCCGAGAGCGGCGTGTGCCTTGATGGACTCGATACGGCGGTGCTCGTTGAACCAGCCGCCGTGGTAGACCTCGTCGAGCAGGCCACCCATCTCGTCGTCCAGGTCGAAGACCACGGAGGTGGCCGCCGGGAAGAACCAGCACGGACCGACGTTGGAGATGTGCCCGTCCAGCTCCACCTTGTTCAGCGCCATCAGCGTGGCCGCCTCGCGCAGCATCCGCAGGTGCTCGGCGGTGATCTGCGGTAGCCCGAGACCGGCTAGATGCTCGTCGCGGAACACGTACGTATACACCTCGTATGCAGTGGCGAGCACACGGGCGGCGTCCGACGTGGACTTGGCGTGGGTCTTGATGAACTCCAGCGCAAGCTGCTCGACCGCGCTCTCGCTCGTCTCCTCCATGTCCAGGAGCTCGGCCTTGACCAGCTCCCAGTCGGCGACGAGCCAGGTGCTGGACTCGAAGCGGAAGAAGTACTCGGCCGGGTCGATGGTGATGCGTTGGCCGTCGACCTGAATGCCGGGCAGGCGGCCCCAGCGCTCGTCGAATGCCTCGGGCAGTACGACCGTGATGGCCGTGGTGTCGATGGTGGTCATCGTGTCTCCGTCTTTGATCGGCCGGGTTCGGACACAGCAATGCCCGAACTCGGTGTGGGCGTACGGAACTTGGGGCGCCGTCCGGCCGAAGCGGGGAGCTTAGTCACGGTGTTGAACCGTGCCGGGCGGCTGATGTTTAGTGAACGCGCCGTCACGCACAGTGGGTACGGTGAGAGGCAGTTGAAGCGGTATACGCGGTTTACAGCCCCGGGGCGGGAGGCGAGCGTGGCAGCGTCGAGAGAGCCCAACTCCCGCCTGCGCGAGGTCATCGACGCGATCGGCTGCACGTACGAGGCCCTGGCGAAGGACATCCGGCGCATCTCCGCCGAGAACGGCGAGATCCTGCAGACCAACAAGTCGGCCGTCTCCCACTGGGTGAACGGCACCCGCCAACCCACCGGACGGACCGGCCAATACCTCGCCGAAGCCCTGTCCCGCCGGACAGGCCGCACCATCACCCAGACCGAGATCGGCCTGCGCGCACCAGACGCCGAAGGGCCGGAGCAACGGGATCCCGTCCTGGCCGCCACCGACCTGGGCCGCGCTGACGTCGAGCGCCGCCGCTTCCTCGCGGTGGCCGCCTTCACCACGGCAGGCGTCGCCATGCCGCTCACCCACGACCACGAGGCCACCGCCCGCATGCTTCGGGCCCGCACCGGCGCGTCCGTAGTCGGGACAGAAGACGTGGACGTCGTACGCCAGATCACCGCAGCTTTCAGCGCCGCCGACGAACGCCTCGGCGGCGGCCACGGCCTGACCACCGTCACCGCGTACCTCGCCGACACCGCAGCACCCATGCTCAGGGGCCGCTTCCCGAGCGAAGCCTTACGGCAGGCTGCCTTCGGCGCCGTGGCCGAACTCGCCTACCTGGCAGGCTGGAAGCACCACGACCTCGGCCAGGAAGGCGCCGCCCAGCGCTACTACCAAGTCGGCTACCAACTCGCCTGCGAAGCCGACCCCCACGGCCACGCCGCCTGGATGATGCGCGCCCTCGCCCACCAGGCCCTCAGCCTCAAACAGCCCCACCACTGCGTTGACCTCGTTGAAGGGGCCCTGACCCGCGGTCTAGGCCATGTCGATGGCCAGACTGAGGCCCTGCTCCACATCACTCACGCCCGCGCCTACGCTGCCACCGGCGAGAAGCCCGCGGCAGCCCGCGCCCTGATCGCCGCCGAGGACGCCCTTCTTCGCGACGACGGCCCTGGGCCCAGTTACTCCCGGGTCAGCGGCCCCGCCGCCGGCACCGTGGCCAGCCATACCGCCCGCACGTTGACCGACCTGGCCGACCACGTCGGCACTGAGCAACAGCACCGCGATGCCCTTATCCGCTGGGACCCCGAGAAGTACAAGCGCGTCCACGCCCTCACCTACGCCGACCTCGGCGACAGCCTCGCCGTCCAAGCGCGCGCTGACGAGGCCGTCGCCGCTTGGTCCCAGGCCCTGATCCTCATGGAAGGCATGACCTCCGACCGCACCCGCAAGGCCATCACATCGCTCCGCTCAACCCTCTCCGTCTACCAACGCCGCAAAGTGCCTGGCGCCGCCGAACTCTCCCGCCGCGCACGCGAAGCACTGGCCTAAGCTGCCTACGAATCGGCCGACGAAGGGACACCAGCCGTGGCTCAGCGGACAACCGACGACCAGCCCAAAGCCCTCAAGCCCGCCCTCGAATCCATGACCCTGCTGGTCGCCGCCGTCATCGTCCACGACCGAGCCACCAACCGCGTCGTCCTCCTCCAGCGCAGCCAGAACGCCAAGTTCGCCCAGGGCATGTGGGACCTCCCCGTCGGCAAGAGCGAACCCGGCGAGCCCATCACCGAAACCGCCGTACGCGAGCTGTACGAGGAGACTGGCCTCACTGTGAAGCCGGAGTCCCTGAAGGTCGCCCACATCATTCACGGCGCCTGGGGCGTCGAGGCGCCCAACGGCTTCCTCACCGTTGTCTTCGCTGCCCACGAATGGACTGGCGAACCCGAGAACAGGGAACCGCGGAAGCACGCCCAGGTCTGCTGGGTCGCCACCCACTCCATCCCAGAGGAGTTCGTGGATACAACCGCCAGTGCCCTCCATCGCTACCTCACCGACGGGCCCCAGGTCTCGCTCGACGGTTGGTGAGAGAGGCGGCCAACGCTTCACGCAGCAGCCGTGCAGCGTGAGACCTAATGCATTGACCCACGGAATGGGGCCCGCCCAGGTGACCGTGCCCCCTGCCTTGCGCCCCCTGTGCAGCCCTCCGTATGGGTTTCGGCACGGGCTGAGGGTCTTCCTGCCAGGAAGCCCGTGCCCACTCGACGCGCTGTCGCTCGGTCTCGTCGTGCCTGTCGGTGATGAATTCGGCTTCTTCGTCGATCTTCGTCGAGTCGGCCCACTTGTCCAGCACGAGCTGTGTCCCTCCCCCGTCCCCTCCACTTGATCGACTCGCTCACCTAGGATGGCGAGCACCATCTCAGCGGCCCGACGGGCTTCCTGATCCGCCTACCCGGCGGACCTCGAAGGACATGCCCCCACCCGCACGAGTCTTCTTCGTGCTGCCTGGGGGCTTTTTCTTGCTGTTCCGTGAGTCCGCGGCGTCCGTAGCCGCTCGCCTCCTCGAAGGATCGCTGGCGCTGCATCTGACCGAGAACTTCCGTCACCAGCACGGCCGGAGCCCCGCACAGGCGGAGGTGCGGTCCTGGGAGCGCAGCCTCCCCGCCCTCGTCAACGCGCTCATCGAGGCTGGGCTCGACGACGTGGAGGTCCTCGTCGAGTACAGCCTGCCCCTCACCAGCAAGCGCGCGGACGCCCTGCTCGCCGGTGTGCACCCGACCACCGGCCAGCCGTCGTACGTCGTCGTCGAACTCAAGCAGTGGAGCGCGGCCTACCCGGAGGAGGACGAGCCCCTGCTGTGCCGCGTCGACACGTACGCGCAGCCCGTGCTCAACCCGATCGAGCAGGTACGGGGCTACTGCGAGTATCTGCTGTCGTTCAACGGGGCGTTGGAGCGGATGCCCAACTCGCTGGCCGGCGTGGCATTTCTGCACAACGCGACCGAATTCCAGATCGCAGGGCTGAGGAGCGTCGAGGAGAACCAGTACGGCCGGATGTACACCGGGGAACAGCGCGGCGCCTTCCTAGACTTCCTGCGCTCGCGGCTCGCCGCGAAGCCTGGCGCACACGTGGCCGACGTACTGCTCGACGCCAAGGTACGGCCGTCGAAACAGCTGATGTCCGTCGCTGCAGCCGAGATCCGCGACCGCGAACAGTTCGTGCTCATCGCCGAGCAGCGGGTCGCGTACGAGAAGGTGATGTCCGCCGTCCGCAAGGCCAAGCGCGGCAACCACAAGCAGGTGATCGTGGTGACCGGCGGTCCCGGATCCGGCAAGAGCGTGATCGCGCTGTCGGTCCTGGGCGAACTGTATCGCCGCGGAGTGCCCGCGCTGCACGCGACCGGGTCGCAGTCGTTCACCAAGACGATGCGCAGGGTCGCGGGGCATAAGAAACGTGAAGTGCAGCAGCTGTTCAAGTACTTCAACAGCTTCATGGACGCCGAGCCCAACGACCTCGACGTGCTGATCTGCGACGAGGCCCACCGGCTGCGGAGAACCTCGGCCAACCGCTACACCAAGGCGGCGCTGCGTACCGGACGGCCCCAGGTGGCGGAACTGATCGACGCGGCCCGGGTCCCCGTGTTCCTGCTCGACCAGCACCAGGTAGTTCGGCCCGGCGAGATGGGGACCAGGCAGGAGATCGAACAGGCCGCCGCCGCACAGGGCCTCAACTGCACGGTGGTGGAACTGGACGGCCAGTTCCGGTGCGGCGGCAGCGACGCGTACGAGAAGTGGGTCATCGACCTGCTCGGCCTGGACGGCGGCACACCCAGCCAGTGGGAGCCCGACGGCAAGCTGCAACTACTGACCGCCGAAGCCCCGCAGGAGCTGGAGGACTTCCTCGTCGCGCGGCGGGAAGAGGGCTACGGCGCCCGCATGTCGGCCGGCTACTGCTGGAAATGGACCACGAAGATCACGCCCGACATGACAACACTCCCCGAAGACGTCGTGATCGGCCAATGGTCCCGCCCCTGGAACCTGTACGGCGACCGATCCGCGCTCGGCGCACCACCCGCACCCCTCTGGGCTACCGACCCGGCCGGATTCGGCCAGGTCGGCTGCGTCTACACGGCACAGGGCTTCGAGTACGACTGGTCGGGCGTGATCATCGGCCCCGACATGGTCTGGCGAACGGACCGTTGGCTCGTGGACCGCTCGGCTTCGAAGGACCCGTCTTTTACCAAGGCGACGCCGGACGACGACGTCGACCACCTCATCCGCAACACGTACAAGGTGCTACTGACGCGGGGAATGGTCGGCACGATCCTCTACTCGACGGACGCGGAGACCCGCGAGAAGCTGCGATCGCTCATCCATCCGGCGTCTCGGGCCGAGATGTCGGCGCTCGTGTAGTTCCGCGTGTGCGAGAGGTGGCCATCCTGTGCCAACGGGCGGTGGAGCCCGGGAGTTGCGTCGCCGCCCGCCGCGCGGGACGTCGTGCGGTGTCGATGCCGTCCTCATGAGAGCGGCGCACTTCCGAACAACGCAGCTCTACGCCCCGAACGCGAGGGGCCATCAGTTCCACCCTGGTTCAGCGGGCACACGGCAATGCACCTGCTTCCCAATCGTCGACCTCCGCACGTGCCATCCCGGCGCCAGCAGGTCGACCAGGCCCAGCCCTCGCCCGGCTTCGGCCTCCGCACTGTCGAGCGGCGTAGCCCGGCGCCTCGGCAGCGCCCCTGGGTCCGGGGCATGGACGTTCAACGCGACGCCATACGCCGTCACGTACACCTCCACCACGATCGGTACGTAATCGCCGTAGGCACGCGCCGAGTTGCCGACAAGTTCTGATAGGACGAGTTGCGCGGAGTCCACGGCTTCGTCCTCGATGCCCTGAGCCAGCAGTTCGGCGCGGGCCAATTGCCGTACGGCACACAGGTTCTGGGGCGAGGCACACACATGAGCGGCGAAGCCGTGGGGCCGGGTGCGGAAGTAGAAGCCGGAGCGCTGAGTGAAGGCGGGTCTCTCCGCTCCCCGCACGGGGCCTGGCCGGCGTCCATGCCGCGTGCACACAGGTTACGTACCGCCCCATGGTCGTCGTAAGACAAAAGCCAGCGATACTTCGTGTCCTTCAGCAGAATTGAGGCCAGGGCACTGTGTTCGTCGCTGTCAAAGGACCACTCGTACAGCCACGGGGCCTTATCTACGTACGGCGGGTCCAAGTAGATCACCACTTCGTGATCTTCAAGGAACCCGAAGCGCTCGGAGACCCTCTGGAGGGCAGTACGCCAGTCAGCCTGCCAGACATCCAGCAGACGCCCTGCCGAAGCCAACTCGGCCACACCGTTGATCCTTCGTGTTAGCCCCTCCAGGCCGAATCGGCAGTCAATCTTATACTTCGATGCTTGAGCACGCCCGCCGATGGGTCCGGCCCGACCATGGAGGATGCCCGAGAAGGTCGTGCGATTCAAAAACAGGCATTTCAGGGCACGATCCCGCCGACTACGCGGGTTGGTCGCACGCCAACGGTCCCATTCCCTCGACCGTGATCGTCAGCTCACGCATGGACGAGATCAGCCACGCCGAGTCGAAGGCGGCTGTCTTCCAGAAGGCAGCAACCAGCGGGTCGACGTCTGCCAGGATGCCGTGCTCGGCCACTCCCGCGCCGAGCAGCCTCAAGGTCGCCGTTGCTCCTCCGCAAAAGGGTTCCACCACCAGACGGGGCGGGGGAATGTTGGCGGCAATGAGACCTTCGATGACAGGCACCAGTTGGCGCTTGGCGCGCGGGTACCTGAGAGGGCTGATCACGGAGTGGCTGAAGAGTGACTGATCTCCAAGGGGCTCCGGCTTGTCCAACGCCGCCTCCGGGGGCCACGAACTGCGGCGACGCGCGACACCTCGCTTGCTGCCCATCGGATCCTCTCTGCCTGCATGCCCATGTGACGAACCAACTAGCCTTGTCGTCACGGTTACTGTAGCCGTTTTCTAGCGTTCTCCCAGGTCAGATACCTGGTTTTGCGGCCGTGAGGCGGCTGCCGAGACCGCGGGTGACAGCGCCTTCGACGAGGTCGACGCAGTTTGGGGCTGCTTGAGGCTGAGGACCTGGTAACAAAGGCGCGCATCATCCAGACGGCGTGGCCGTGTGGGTCGGCTTCGCAGGCGAGTTGGCTCCAAATGCCCACAGACACGTGCATCGGACTTCGCGAGGACGTGACGCCCGTTGAATGGGGGAGGTCACTTCGGGGGCCGCCGATCAACTGCGCCTTCCTGTAGTGGGCGCGCGTGCGCTGAACGGCCTCAAGTCCAGCGCCGCACTGCCAACCCGGCTCGCGGAGACCCCCCTTGGCGCACGGCTCGCGGATCTGGACGGTGCGACGGCTGCACTCAGAGAACCGACCAGGTTCACAGTTCTGGGACAGCGACTTGGGCCTCAATCAGCGAGAGGTCAACAGGCCGACAACGTGGACCGGCCCTGAAGATCAGGCTCGTACGTCTCGTTGCTGAAGTTCCTTGAGCACTCCCGCCACCGTCGCGTAGTCGTTGTCCACGTGGAGGACGGTGTGCCCGTGGTGGACCGCGGTCGCACACACCAACAAGTCGATCACTCCTGCCGCACGGTGCTGGCCCTGCTGAGTCAGCTTGTACTGGGCGGTATCGACCCAACGCCAGGCGTTCTTTGGAACGGGAGAGAGCAGGCAGAGTGCGTCCAACTCCTCCGCGAGCTCATCCCGGTGGGACGGGCCGGTTGCCGAGTAGAGAAATTCGGCGCGTGTCGGCTCGCAGAGGTGAAACACCCCGGCGGCGATGTGCCCCTCCCAGGGCGCCAATGCTCCAGGCGTGCGGAACAGATACCACAGGGCGGAGGTGTCGAGCAGGTATGTGATCACTCGAAGGCCTCGCGTCGGGCACGCTTGCTCGCGTCATGCGCCGCCGCGGCCTGCTCGAACTCACCACGCGCACCGCGTGCGGCCAGCTTCTCGGCCGCCTCGAGGCGCTTGATCCGGGCCACGTAGTCCCGCAGGGCCGCGTTGACCGTCTCTTTCTTCGTCGTGACACCCATCAGTCGCATGGCTTCGGCGAGCGCCTCGTCATCGAGATCAATCTGTGTGACGGACATCGAGCACCTCCAGCATCCACGATGTATGCAATCAAGATACACCGCCAACATTGGTGTATGCCATCGCCAAGCCCAGCCGCCGGAGGCTGCGAGGCAAGACCGGGCAGGCACCTGTACAGGCCGTTGCCCAGTAGACGTCAAACGGCGTGGCCCTGTCCCGAAGAGCTAACCCGCCACCCAGGACGCTGTCCCAGCGCACAACGCGTGCACGCCTACGTGGGAACTCCCGGGAACTCGCAGGTAGAAGCAGGATGTGCCCGAACGCAAATAAGGCCGCAGTCGGGACAAAAACCCAGGTCAGAGCTATGCTGGCAGACGAGTTGGGCTATACGCCGGGTTCGGTCCCGGAGGTCTCGCACTCGCGGCTGCGGACACGGGCCGGCCCAGCGTTCCGTTACGGTCGGCGGTCACCGGGTGGCGCCCTCCGGCCACAGCACCCGTACCGGTACACCCATCCGCTGGGCGTAGGCCACGACGTCCGCCGTTCCGCCGTATCCACGCGCGGGCCGACCGTCCCACACGGCCAACAGCTCATCCACCAGACCGACGAGGATTTCGGAGCCAGTCATGTGCGCGGCCGAATCGGACCGGATCAGGCCCGCCTCGTGAACGTTGACCGCGCGGGACTTCAGGGCGTCGTACGTCGGGTGATGCCACTCCGGCAGCCCCTCGCGGTACTGCGCGGCCGGAATCACCACCTCCAGGTATCCCCCGTGCTTGAGCACGGCTTCGGCAAACCAGGCGTCGGGACCGTCCGCGATGCACGAGACGGCCGTCAAACTGTCGGCTTCGTAGGCGCCTACAGCCTCATCCAGCATCGCTCGCACCCGTCGCTCCACATCTTCTGTGAGCCCTCGATGACCGGTGATCCCCACCCGCATCCCGTGCTCCCTCCCAACAGGTAGACGCCGTATAGGCGTTCGTCGAAGTCCCGCACCACCTTGGGCGGCGCAATTGTGGCGTACAGCGCACTGCGCGCGCCCGCTCCGCGATGCGCCTCGACCGATACCGAATTCCGGCGTCGAGTGCCCGTCGATGGAAACCAGCCGCTCACGAGATGCCTTCCGCATACCGCCCCCTGAAGTACGAACGCCGGCCGGTGCCGCGCCCCGGGCTACTGCCAAACCCGTACCAGGTCTTCAGGTCCCCAGTGGGCCGCAAGGGGAAGATCCCCGGTGACGCCGCTGCGGGACACTGCGACCAGCGGGGTGTCCGGGCCGGCGCCGGGTACGGCCAGCACGTCCCGGACGAGAGTGTCGTATTCACGTCTGCCGAAAGGCTGGGACTCCAGCCACTTGATGGAGCCGACGAAGTGCACCGCGCCGGCCACGGTTTCGCGATCCGCGCCGATCAGGTCGACCTCGGGGTTGTTCTGCCGGTTTCACCAGCCGCCGACCGCCTCTGTGTCAGGCCAGTGCTCGTCGGGCAGCAGCCGGAGGAGTGACTCTCGAACGACTGGCTCGACGGCGCGTCCCCGCCAGGTCGTCCATGAGCGCTCGATGCGCTCCAGGGCCAGATCGCCGCGACTGCGTTCGATGAGCGGGATCCCACGCTGCAGGAAGGCCAGCCAGAACCGCAGGTATGGATCGGCGATGCGGTAGCGCTTGTTCTTGGTGTCGGCCTTCCCGGACAGTGGCAGGTCGGCCGCCAGGACCCGCTTGGTCTGCAGGGTGTTCAGCAACGGAGACAGCGTGCCCGACGGCAACGCTCCCGTCCCGCCGGCCTGGGCGGCGATGGCGGCGAAGGTCCGCTCGCCGCTGCCCACCGCCTCCAGCACCGCCCGCGAAAGCGAGGCATCGGGAAACTCCCCGAGGAGCGACAGCTCACCCGCGACCAGCACGGAAACGTAGATTGCATCTTACGTAGATGGAATCTACGTAAGATGCCAGAAGACTTCCTCGAGATAGAAAATGGCGCCACCCCCGAGGCCATAAGGCCAGGTCAGAGCCGAAAAGGCAGACGAGTCGGGCTGTACGCCGGGTTCTGTGCCCCCGGGACCTCGCGGTCGTCGGGGCGACGGCCATCCATCTAGGACCGGCGTTGCCGCCGGCCTCGTGCGGTCTACCCGCGGACTCGGGCGGGCAGCCCTCGAACGTCCGCGCAGAGTCGCCCTTCTTTCGAAGGGGCGGCTCCTCTTGACCTTGCTCCGGGTGGGGTTTACCTAGCCGCCTGAGTCGCCTCAGGCGCTGGTGGTCTCTTACACCACCGTTTCACCCTTACCGAGGACCGAGGTCCCCGGCGGTTTGCTTTCTGTGGCACTGTCCCGCGGGTCACCCCGGGTGGCCGTTAGCCACCACCCTGCCCTGTGGAGCCCGGACGTTCCTCGGGGAGGTCCATAGGGACCTCCACGCGGCCGTCCGCCCGGCTCGTCTGCCGTGTCGACCATGCTACCGGGCCTGGGTCCTTCCTCGATCCCTTCCGCGGTCCCCTCCTCGATCCCGCCGCCGACGTCGCCAGCACCGAGCCCGCCAGGATCAGGGTGAAGGCCGCGACGATGCCTGCCGTCAGCGGCTCGTCCAGGAAGATCGCGCCCGCTGCCACCGCGACCGCCGGGTTGACGTACGTGAAGACCGTCGCCCTGGTCGGGCCCACCTCCTTGATCAGCTCCAGGAAGGCCACGAAGGCGACCGCGGTGCACACGGCACCCAGGGCGGCCAGTGCGGATAGGACCGAGGCCGAGGGCATCTCGGACGGCCTGGTCACCGCCGCCGCGGGCGCGTAGACCAGGGCCGCGAGGGCCAGGCAAGGGGCGATGAGCTGGAGGGTCGGGATGTCCTTCAGGTAGCGCGCGGCGATCAGAGGGGCGGTCGCGTAGCCGATCACCGTTACCAGCACCTCGGCGAGGGAGCGGGCGTCGCCGCCGGTCAGGTGCGGGACCGTGAGGACTCCGACGCCGGCCAAGCCCAGTGCCAGGCCCGTCGCACGCCGTATCCCCAGCCTCTCCGTGTCGCCGAAGAAGCGGGCCAGGGCCACTCCCACTATCGGGACTCCGGCGATCAGCAGGCCCGCCGTGGAGCTGGACAGGTGGCGTTCGGCGTCGGTCAGGGTCCACCAGGGGCCGATGATCTCGATGCACGCGAAGGCCAGCATCGGGCGCCAGTGCGTCCTTATCGTGCCGGGCAGGCCGCCCTGGCGTATCGCGAAGGGCAGGAGCAGGGCAGCGCCTAGCGCGCAGCGCGTGAACACCACCATCGACGGGGACAGCGGAGCGTCAACCGCTACCTTGATCAGCAGGTAGGGGATGCCCCAGACCACTCCCATCAGGGAGAACAAGAACCAGCCGCGTGCAGTCATGCGGCCATGATCACGGGATCAGCGACGCCCGTCTTGAACGCTGTTGCGGTACGCCGCCGGCGTCACTCCCAGCACCCGGCGGAACCAGCGGGTGAGGTGTGCCTGGTCGGCGAAGCCCACCATCCCCGCGACCTCGGCCGGCCGCAGTCCGGAGTCCAGCAGTCCGCGGGCCCGGCCGACCCGGTGCTGGGCCAGCCAGGCGTACGGCGGTATCCCCATCGTCGTACGGAAGGCCCGGAGGAGTTGGTAGCGGGACAGCCCCAGGTCGGCGGCGAGCTCGGAGAGGGAGGGTGGCTGCAGGAGTTCGTCGGCGAGCCGGTCGCGTACGACGTGGGCGATGTGCGCGGCGCCGGGCACGACGTCGTTCGCTGCTCGGGCCGTCGAGTGGCGGCGGGCCAGCGCCGTGAGCAGCCACGGGAGGCGGGACTCGGCCTCCAACGGGTCGGGGCACGCGCTGAGTTCGGTGTGGGCGCGGCAGAGGGCGGTGGCGAGTTCGGGGTCGTCGAGGAGGGGCTCGCGGAAGTGCGGGAGGCTTCCCACGATGCCGTCGCCCAGCAGAGCAGGCTCGGGGTACAGGGCGCGGTAGGCGTAGCCGTCGGAGGCGGCGGGGCGGCCGGTGTGCATCTCGCCAGGGGCGAGTACGACGATGGAGCCCGGGCCGGGGCGGAGGTGGTCGCCCCGGTAGTCGATGACCTCGGAGCCGCCGACGCAGATGCCGATGCTGAACTCCTCGTGCGTGTGCGAGGCGTAGACGTGCCGGTCGAAGCGGGCGGTCAGCAGATCGAGCGGTGGGCCGCACCGGCCGAGCCGGGCCCTGGTCCAGCGGGCCTGTTCCCGTGTACTCACCCTGCACCCCCTCAGCCCGAGGGGATCAGATGAAGTCCGTCGTGTCCAGTTCGAAGGCGAAGGGCTCGGGGAGGGTGAGCGGTTTACCGAAGGGGCGGGTGCAGTGCTCTCGGTAGTCGTCCTGCCTCGGGTCGCTGAACAGCGTGACCTGGGAGGTTTCGCGGTCGGCCAGCAGATAGAGCGGGATGCCACCGCGGGCGTAGCAGCGGCGTTTGGCCTCGCGGTCGGTCTGCGGTTTGGTGGAAGTCACCTCCAGCACCATGGCGACGCCCTCGCAAGGCATCCAGGAGTCAGCGCCCCCGAAGAGGTCGGATTCGACTGGCGCGAACGTGACGTCCGGGATCGCATGGTTCTTCGGGCAGGCTCCCCCGCTCTTCAGTCTCAGGCCCTTGTTCCCGGAGAGATCCATGTCGGTCCGAGAGTGCTTGATTACCTGCCGCACGATCCGGCTGATGTACTTCTCGTGCTCCCCGTCCGGCGGCGGCGTCACAACGATCTCCCCCTCGATCAGTTCAGCCCGGAAGCCTTCCGGGGTGTCGAGGGACATAAAGATCTCCAGCAGTCCCTCAGCCGGCGTGGTGGGCTCATGAGCCACGGCAGTCATGTCACGCCCCTCCTTCGGTCGCTCGCCAGACTGGGACATCGGCTGATCACCTGTACGTGAGATCGGGATCCGTTCCCTCGATCGTGGCACACGATCACGACCGGCGTCAGGCACCACGGGCCCGCGCTTGACCCTGCCGCAACGTCAACGTCTCTACTGATCCCATGCGGATCGGAGAACTCGCCACAGCCGTCGGCGTCACCACGCGCACCGTGCGGCACTACCACCACCTCGGCCTGCTGCCGGAGCCCGCGCGGCTGTCGAACGGCTACCGGAACTACACCCTGCGCCACGCCGTCGTACTCGCCCGTATCCGGCGGCTGACCGAGCTGGGGCTCGGACTCACGGAGGTACGGGACGTCCTCGCGGACGACGCCGGCCGCGATCTCGCGGAGGTGCTCACCGAGCTGGACGAGGACCTGGCCCGGCAGGAAGCAGCCATCCGGGAGCGGCGGGCACGGCTCCGTGCCCTCCTCGACTCCGAGGAGGAGCTGCCCGCCGAAGGGCCCGTCTCGCCCGAACTCGCCACGCTGTTCGCCGAGATGGCCCACCCCGACGAATCTCCCATGGCCGCCAAGGACCGCGAGATGCTCGCGCTCATCGAGACCACGGCCCACCCGGAGGAACGGGAGCGGCTGATGGGTCTGCTCGGCAGCGCCCTGGCCACACCCGGCGGTGTCGAACAGGCCCTCGCGGTCTATGCCCTCCTCGACGCCCTGGCCGACGCCCCCACCGATGACCCCCGCGTGGACGAGGCCGCCCGCGCCCTCGCCGACTGCATCCCCCGCGAGCTGGTCCCTGACGACGTCGACATCGACCACGACGACAGCTTCCTGCGCGCCTTCTACGCCGACTTCGCCCCCGCGCAGGCCGAGGCGATCCGGCGCGCGCTGCGGATCGTGACCGGGGAAACCGGGGAAGAGGCGGGGCGGTCATGAGGATGACCACGCGGATCGCTCACGCCCTCCTCCGGCACGAGCTGCGGCTGCTCGTCAGCCTGGTGCTGTGGATCACCAGGCGGCGGCACGGGACGGGCGGCGGCGGGCAGGCCTTCGGCTACGCGCGCGGGCAGGGCGCGATGATGTTCGGGTTCGCCTTCGTGTGCGTGATCGAGACGCTCACGATGTCCGTCCTGCTCCGTCACTGGCCGACCGTCGAGCGGATCGTGCTCGTCCTGGATGTGTACGGCGTCGTCATCATCGTCGGCCTGCACGCCGCCTCGGTCGCACGGCCCCACGTGCTCAACGACGGCTCACTCCGCGTCCGTTACGCCGCCCACGTCGATCTGCGCATCCCCGTCACCCACATAGCCTCCATACGACGGGAGTTGCGGACCACGCACCAGCGCACCGACGGTGAACTCGACATCCCCGTGGGCTCGCAGACCGATGTCACGCTCGAACTCACCGAGCCCGTCACCCACTTCACCTTCTTCGGGCGGCAACGGAGGATCCAACTCGTCCGGCTGCACGCCGACGACGCCGACCGCCTCGTACGAGCAACCAAGGAAGCGATCACGCAGGCGCGAAACGCACCCTCGCCGCAACCGGATCCGCTTGGGTGAGCCGGACGCGGAGGCGTTCGCCGAGGGGCAGGGGCTCGGCGTCGCTCTCGATGGGGGCTACGACCGCCGGGGAGTCCAACTGGACCTTCCCCACCGTCGGACGGCGTTCCTCCACGTCCACCACGCACCCGTCGAAGACCTCCCCCACCCGGTCCTTGAGCAGCGCCGCCTCCACGATGTCCACGCAGGCGCGCTCCACCTGGCCCGCCCTACGCGTGCCGTCGGCCATCTCCTTGGGAAGGGTGTCGAGGGCGGCGAGTACCCAGTCGGGAACAGCATCTCCGGAAACCGTCGCCAGGCAGATCTCGGTGGCGTAGCGGTCGGCGAGGCGGCGGAGGGGGGCCGTGCAGTGGGCGTAAGGCGCTGCTACGGCGGAGTGCGTCGTGATGTCCGGCAGGAGCCCGTTCCGGAAGACCGTGTAGCCCGCGCCGCGCAGCAAGGTCGTGCACTCCAGCAGGAACGCCGCGTGGTGCGGGCGGTGCGGGTCGAGGGAGCGGATCAGGGCCGCGTACGAGACGTGGTGCGGCCAGTCGATGTGCAGGGCGTGTGCGGTACGGCGTAGGCGGCCGACCGCGCCGTCGGGGGCGGCGGGCAGGGTGAGGAGTACGCCGGTGCCGGCGCTCAGCATCAGATCCGCGGCCGCCATCCCCGTCAGCAGGGAGATCTGGGCGTTCCAGCCGTCGGCGGGGAGGGGGGCGCGGTAGTTCAGCTCGTAGGTGTGGTCGTGCTCGACGATCTCCTGCTCGGGCACGTTGAGCGAGATGCCGCCGCGTTCGATCTCCAGGCGTTCCCTCGCCTCCCCGATCTCCTTGAGCAGCGCGAGCGGTTCCTCGGCCGCACCGGAGTCGATCTGCCGCTGTACGCCCGCGTAGTCCAGCTTCGCGCGGCTGCGGACCAGGGCCCGGCGGACGTCGACGGCGAGCGTGCGGCCGTCCGCGTCGAGGTCGATGGTCCACAGGGCTGCCGGGCGGGGCTGGTCCGGGAGCAGGCTTGCCGCTCCCTCGCTCAGCAGCACCGGGTGCAGGGGGATCTTCCCGTCCGGGAAGTACAGGGTGGTCACCCGGCGGTGGGTCTCCAGGTCCAGTGGTGACCCGGGTACGACGAAGGCGGCGACGTCGGCGATGGCGTACCGGACGCGGTAGCCGGTGCCCTGGCGGGAGAGGTGCATCGCCTGGTCCAGGTCGGTGGAGGTGGGTGGGTCGATGGTGAAGAGGGGGATGTCGGTGGCGTCGTGCTCCGGCACGGCGGGGGTGGCCGGGACGGCTTCGGGCGGGAAGCTCTCGGAGACGCCTAGTTCGGTACGCAGCGCGGTGAGGGCGGCCCGGAGGGGGGCTTCGGGGGCGCCGGTCACGCGGATGTGGCGGCGGGGCATACCCATGAGCCTAGGCACAATTCGGCCCGTACGCCGGTGCGGAGCCCGGCCGAAGTACGCCGTACGCCGTTGCGGAGCCCTACCGAAGTACGCCCTACGCCGTTGCGGAGCCCCGCCGAAGTACGCCGTACGCTGTCGCGAAGCCCGAAACAGAAGGAGAACCCGTGCTCGTCCTGCTGCCGCCTTCCGAAGGCAAGGCCTCGTCCGGCCGTGGCGCCCCGCTCAAGCTGGAGTCGCTGTCGCTGCCCGGGCTGACGCAGGCCCGCGAGGCCGTCCTCGGCGAACTCGTCGAGCTGTGCGCGGGCGACGAGGAGAAGGCGCGCGAGGTGCTCGGGCTGAGTGAGGGGCTGCGGGGCGAGGTCGCCAAGAACACGGAGTTGCGGTCGGCGGGGGCGCGGTCCGCCGGGGAGATCTATACCGGTGTGTTGTACGACGCTCTGGACCTGGCCTCCCTCGATACGGCGGCGAAGCGGCGGGCGGGGCGCTCTCTGCTGGTCTTCTCGGGGTTGTGGGGTGCCGTGCGGGTGACGGACCGGATTCCCTCGTACCGCTGCTCGATGGGTGTGAAGCTGCCGGGGCTCGGGGCGCTGGGCGCGCATTGGCGGGCGCCGATGGCCGACGTTCTGCCCGAGGCCGCCGGGGGCGGGCTGGTGCTGGATCTGCGGTCCTCCGCGTATGCCGCCGCCTGGAAGCCGAAGGGTGAGGTGGCCGGGCGGACGGCGACCGTGCGGGTGCTGCATGCGCCTACGCGGAAGGTGGTCAGCCACTTCAACAAGGCGACCAAGGGGCGGATCGTACGGAGTCTGCTGGCGGGCGGGGTGGCGCCGAAGGGGCCGGCTGAGCTGGTGGAGGCCCTGCGGGACCTCGGGTATGTGGTGGAGGCGGAGCCGCCGGTGAAGGCGGGGACGGCGTGGGCGCTGGATGTGCTGGTGGACGAGATCCACTGAGCATCGATCTTGATCGTTGCAATATGCGCAACGCTCTTTGCGCATGATGCACGCCACCGGCACGATACTCAGCATGAGCGCCTCCCTCCTTGATCTCGCCCCCGTCATCCCCGTGGTCGTCGTACAGGACGCCGCCGACGCCGTTCCGCTCGCTCGGGCGCTGGTCGCGGGTGGGCTGCCCGCGATCGAGGTGACGCTGCGGACGCCGGTCGCGCTGGACGCGATCCGGGCGATCGCCGGGGAGGTGCCGGACGCGGTGGTCGGGGCCGGCACGGTCATCACGCCGGAGCAGGTGAACGAGTCCGTATCCGCCGGGGCGCGGTTTCTGGTGAGCCCGGGCTGGACGGACGTACTGCTGGAGGCGATGCGGGCGTCCGGGGTGCCGTTCCTGCCGGGGGTGTCGACGACGTCGGAGGTCGTGGCGCTGCTGGAGCGGGGCGTGACGGAGATGAAGTTCTTCCCGGCGCAGGCGGCGGGCGGTACGGCCTATCTGAAGTCGCTCGCCGGGCCCTTGCCTCAGGCGCGGTTCTGCCCGACCGGCGGGATCGGGCTCGCGTCGGCTCCCGAGTATCTGGCGCTGCCCAACGTCGGCTGTGTGGGCGGGACTTGGATGCTGCCGGAGGATGCGGTGGCCGCGCGGGACTGGGGGCGGATCGAGTCGCTGGCCCGCGAGGCGGCGGCGCTCAGCGCAGGTGCGACGTGTCGTTGAGGAGCCGTACGCTCGCGTTGCCGTCCGCGTAGTACGCCACCGCCGACAGTGAGGCCGCCGAGAGTTCCATGCGGAACAGGGACTCGGGCGGGGCGCCGAGGGCGAGTCGTACGAGCGTCTTGATCGGTGTGACGTGGGTGACCAGCAGCACCGTGTGGCCCGCGTACGCCGCCACCAGCTTGTCCCTCGTGGCCGCGATCCGCGTCGCCGTCGCCGCGAAGCTCTCGCCGCCGCCGGTCGGTTCGGCGTCCGGGGAGGCGAGCCAGGCGTTCAGGTCGTCGGGGTAACGCTCCTGCACCTCGGCGAAGGTGAGGCCCTCCCAGGCGCCGAAGTCCGTCTCGATCAGCCCGTCCTCGATGCCGACGTCCAGGCCCAGACGGGCGGCGACGATCCCGGCGGTCTCGCGGGTACGGGCGAGGGGGGACGCGAGGATGGTCTGGATCGTCCCGCGCCGGGCGAGAGCGGCCGCCACGCGTTCGGCCTGCTCCCTGCCGACGTCGGACAACGACGGGTCGGTACCGCCACGCCCCGAGAAACGCTTCTGCGGCGTCAGGGGCGTTTCGCCGTGCCTCAGCAGTACGAACGTGGCGGGCGCACCGAGGTCGGCGCCGCCCCACCCGACAGCCGGCGTCGCCACGTTCCGCGCGGCGCGGACGTCGGCGTCATCCTTCGCAGCTCCGCCGCCCGGCCCCTCGGCATCAGCCTTCGCCGCTCCGCGGCGCAGGGAACTGGCAGAACTACCGGTGTCCATCGCCTCGTTCGCCAACCGGTCCGCCCGTCTGTTCAGCTCCCGCGGAATCCATTCGTACGTCACCTGCCCCACCCCGAACACCGCCGCCGCCTTCGCGGCCAGCGGCTTCATGTCAGGGTGCTTGATCTTCCAGCGGCCCGACATCTGCTCGACGACGAGCTTGGAGTCCATCCGGACGTGGACCGTGGCGGCCGGGTCGAGGGCGTGGGCGGCGCGCAGGCCCGCCAGCAGCCCCCGGTACTCGGCGACGTTGTTCGTCGCGATGCCGAGGTACTCGGACGCCTCCGCCAGCGTCTCCCCCGTCGCCGCGTCGGTCACCACGGCTCCGTAGCCCGCGGGCCCCGGGTTGCCCCGTGACCCGCCGTCGGCCTCGACGATGAACTCCCGCACCGGAAAGGCTCCTAGAGGCCCGACTCGGACGTACGCACCAGAATGCGCCGGCAGTTCTCGCACCGCACCACGGTGTCCGGCGCGGCGGCGCGGATCTCGTTGATGTCGGTGATGGACAGCTCCTGGCGGCAGCCCTGGCAGGTGCGCTGGTAGAGCTTGGCCGCGCCGACGCCGCCCTGCTGCTCGCGCAGCTTCTCGTAGAGCTTCAGCAGATCGGCGGGGACGGACCCGGCGATGACCTCGCGCTCCTTGGTCGCCGAGGCGATATCGCCGTCCAGCGACTCGAACGCGGCGTCCCGGCGGGTCGTCGCGTCGTCGATCTTCGACTGGACGGAGGAGACCCGCTCGGTCAGCTCGCCGACCCGCTCCTGTGCGGATTCGCGGCGCTCCATGACCTCCAGGACGATGTCCTCGAGGTCGCCCTGCCGCTTGGCGAGGGAGGCGATCTCGCGCTGGAGGTTCTCCAGGTCCTTGGGTGAGGTGACGGCGCCGGAGTCGAGGCGCTGCTGGTCGCGGCCGGCGCGCTGGCGCACCTGGTCGACGTCCTGCTCGGCCTTGATCTGCTCGCGGGCGCAGTCGCTCTCCTCGGTCTGCGAGGCCACGAGCAGGTCGCGCAGCTGGGTGAGGTCCTTGGTCAGCGACTCGATCTCGGCGTGCTCGGGGAGCGACTTCCGCTTGTGGGCGAGCTGCTGGAGGCGGACGTCGAGGTCCTGGACGTCGAGGAGTCGGATCTGGTCGGCGGGCGCGGCGTTCAGTTGGGGGCTCCAATTGACGGGGAGTGGATGGTCCACGGGTCGGTGACCGTCTTGGACACATGGACGCGCAGGTCCCAGCCATTCCGGTCGGAGATCTCGTCGAGCTGGGCTGCTGCCAGCTCGCACCAGGGCCACTCGGTGGCCCAGTGCGCTGCGTCGAGCAGCGCGAGAGGACTGTGGGCGCGAGCCTCCATAAATTCTGCCGCCGGGTGGTGGCGGAGGTCCGCGGTGAGGAAGGCGTCGACACCGGACGCGCGTACGTCGTCGAAGAGGCCGTCGCCGGAGCCGCCGCTGACCGCGATCGTCCGTACGACCGCCTCGGGGTCGCCGGCGACGCGGATGCCCTGCGCGGTGGCGGGCAGGCGTTCGGCGGCCCGCACAGCGAACTCGCGCAGGGGCAGCGGGTGGTCCAGCTCGCAGATCCGGCCCAGGCCCCGACGCCCGGACGGGTCGGAGGGGTCCGGCACCAGCGGTCGTACGACCCGCAGGTCCAGCGCCCCGGCGAGGGCATCGCTCACACCCGGGTCGGCGGTGTCGGCGTTGGTGTGGGCGACGTGCAGCGCGATGTCGTTCTTGATGAGGGTGTGCACCACGCGGCCCTTGAAGTGGGACGCCGCGACCGTCGTCGTACCGCGCAGGTAGAGCGGGTGGTGGGTGACCAGCAGGTCGGCGTCCAGCTTCACCGCCTCGTCGACGATCTCCTGGACCGGGTCGACGGCGAAGAGGACCCTTGCGACCTCCTGGCCGGGGTCGCCCACGACGGTGCCGACCGCGTCCCAGGACTCGGCCCGCTCGGCGGGCCACAGGTTCTCCAGCGCGGCGATGACTTCAGACAGACGGGGCACGGACTAAAGGCTACCTGGAGGTTCTGTGCCGCTGAACCTGCGCCGGGGCCCCACCATCGGGCGCCGCCCCGCCCAGCACATCCGCCCCCGTTTCCTCAGGCGAATCGAATCGTGGCCATCCTTATGTGTGAAGCGGGTGCCCGGCGGTCCCCCGTCTGTGCGTGCGAAAACTAGCTTCGTCGCCGGAGGTGATCGACCGATGACGGCCTGTGCGATCGAACCCACCGCGGAGAACGAGGACGACCCGACCCCGCCGCCGGGGTGCGCGATCACCGTGGACGGCTGCTACGCCGCACGCCTCGCCGCGGACGGCGACTCCCTGTTCCCGGAGCGCTGGACCCTGGACGGCCCCGAGCCGTACGCCGTGCCGCTGCCCGGCAACCAGCCCGAGGAGCCCGGCACCGAGGTGCAGCCGATGAGCGACGGCCGGGTCCTGATCCGGCGCCTCACGGACGGACGCCATGTCTTCGCGCTGCTCTACCCGACCGGGCCCGGCACCGGTGAGCTGCCGCTGGGCGCGGTCGAGTGCCCGGACCCCGGCTCCCGGCTGCGGCTGCTGCCACCCGCGCCGGGCGGCGACAAGGCGTACGCCCTCGCCGTGGGCCGGCGCTCCAGCGCGGTGTGGCTGGTGGCGGGCGGCGCCTTCGGGCCCGAGCAGCTCGCCGAGATCCCCGGACGCTGCTCGGGCGGGGTGTGGCTGGACCGTACGGAGCGGATACTGGCCCTCGACCGGGAGGTCGGCGGGCGGACCAAGACCGTCGTCGTCGACCTCGATCGCGGCGGCGAGGTGTCGCCGCTGCTGCAGATCGCCGCGGACAGCGACGACCGGCTCCTGCTCGCCGACCCCGACAGCGGACTGCTGCTGATCAGCTCCGACGCGCCCTCACCGGGGCAGGCCCGGCTGGGCTGGGGAGTGCTCGGCAGCACCCTTCCGGTGCGGTTCCCGGAGAGCCTGCGGGTCGCGGACTGCACGGTCACGCCGTTCGCCGTCCAGCCGGGGCAGATGCTGATGCCGGAGAGCTGTGCGGTGGCGCTCCGCGTCGACGGTCCGGTGAGCAGCTGGCTGGGTCTGTGGCGGCCGAGCGAGCGTCGGGTACGTCATCTTCCGGGGCCCGAGGGGTGGTTGGCGGGGGCGGGGGTGTTCACGCGGGACGGCGTGCTGCAACTGCCGTATTCGTCGGGGGTGGTGGCGTGTGGGGTGGCTCGGGTGGAGGCGGGGGCGGGACCGGAGGCGGAGGCTGAAGCGGTGCCTGAACCCGTGCCGGGACCGGGAGTTGAGCCGGAGGACAACGCTCCGCCGGAGCCCGTCACCCCGCGTCCCGTGCCCTTGCAGGAGGCCCCTCTGCACGATCGTATGGCGACCAGGTAACGAAGTAGTGGCGGTTGGCGTGTGCGGCTGGATTCGGTGCGTGGTGTGCTGGTTACACTCGCCCGGCTGTAAGAAGGATCATGTTGACGGGGTGAATTTCTTCCGATGAGTGACGCCACTACGACCCAGCAGCCCGCCCAGACCCAGGAGTCCGCCGGTCGCGGCAAGCACCGGGGTCCGGTCTCGTCCCACGAGGGTGAGGCGGCCCCGCGCGGTCGTCATCGCAAGCCGGTGGAGCAGCAGACCGAGACGGCTGCCTGACGGTAGGTCGATCGGCCCCGCTCGTCCAGTGGACGGGCGGGGCCGTTGTCGTACAACGGGTGCTACTGGCGCTTGAGACCGAGCACTTCCGCCGCCGCGAAGGTCTCGCCCTTCGTGTCCGCGTAGTGCTGCGTGAGTACGGCGTCCAGCTCGTCGTACGTGAAGGTCTCCTGCTTGCTGTCGAACTGGGCCTGGACACGCGGCCGTTCGACGATCGCGACCATGCCGCCGTGGACGACGAGCAGCTGGCCGTTGACGCGGGCGGCGGCCGGGGAGGCCAGGTAGCCGACGAGGGGGGCGACGTGTTCGGGGGCGAGGGGGTCGAGACCGCCGTCGGACACGTCAGGGAAGACGTCCTCCGTCATCCGGGTGCGGGCGCGCGGGCAGATCGCGTTGGCCGTCACGCCGTACTTGGCCAGGGCGAGGGCCGTGGAGGTGGTGAGGCCGACGATTCCGCCTTTCGCGGCCGCGTAGTTGGGCTGTCCTGCGGAGCCGGCGAGGAAGGCCTCGGAGGAGGTGTTCACGATCCGCCCGTACACCGGCGCGCCCGCCGCCTTGGAGCGCTCGCGCCAGTGCGCGGAGGCGAAGCGGATGGTGTTGAAGTGGCCCTTGAGGTGGACCCGCATCACCGAGTCCCACTCGTCCTCGGTCATGGAGAAGACCATACGGTCGCGCAGGATGCCCGCGTTGTTGACGAGGATGTCCAGCTTGCCGAACTCGGCGACGGCCAAGTCGACCAGCGCACCGGCCTGTTGGAAGTCGGCGACGTCCCCTGTGTGGACGATGGCTTTGCCGCCCGCCGCGCGGATCTCGGCGGCGACCTCCTCGGCGGGCCCGGCGGAGGCAGTGCCCGAGCCGTCCCGGCCGGGTTGCCCGTAGTCGTTGACGACGACGGCGGCGCCGAGCCGGGCCAGCTCCAGCGCCTCGGCCCGGCCCAGGCCGCGTCCGGCGCCGGTGACGATCGCGGACAGGCCCTCCAGTGGCAGCGACACGAACACTCCCGTCAGATCTCGATGCAGGTACGCAGTGCCGTGCCCGTCCGCATCTGGTCCAGGGCCTCGTTGATGTCGGCGAAGGGGACGCGGTGCGTGATCAGTCCCTCCAGGTCGATCCGGCCGGCCCGCCAGAGGGAGATCGTCCGCTCGTAGGAGCGCAGGACGTCGCCGCCGCCGTACATGGACGGCAGGATGCGCTTCTCGTCGAAGAACAGCTCGAACATGTTGAGCTGGAGGAAGTCGTCCATGGCGCCCGCGCCGACGACGACGAGGGTGCCGCCGCGACGGGTGTTCTCGTAGGCGGTGCGCGCGGTGGCGGCCTTGCCGACGACCTCGAAGACGTAGTCGAAGCCCTCGCCGGCGGTGACGTTCTGCTTGGCGTCGGGCAGTTCGTCCGGCGAAACGGCCTTCGTGGCGCCGAACTTGAGCGCGGACTCGCGGCGCGAGGCGACCGGGTCCACGGCGACGATCTCGGCGGCGCCCTTGAGGCGTGCGCCCTGGATGGCGGAGATGCCGACGCCGCCGCAGCCGATGACCGCGACCGACGAACCCGCCTCCACGTCGGCGGTGTTGAGCGCCGCTCCGAGCCCGGTGGTGACCCCGCAGCCGATCAGCGCCGCGATGTCGAAGGGCACGTCGTCGGGGATCGGCACCGCGCAGCCCGCGTCGACCACGACCTCCTCGGTGAAGGTTCCGGTGCCCGCGAAGCCGAACACGTCGCCGCCGGGGCGCTTGAAGTTGGGGGTGCCCGCGTTCATGAACCCGGCCAGGCACAGCTCGGTCTGCCCGCGCTTGCATGCGGGGCAGGCGCCGCAGGCGGGCAGCCAGCAGACGACGACCCGGTCCCCGGGCTTCACATTCCTTACGCCCTCCCCGACTTCGAGGATCTCCCCGGCACCTTCGTGCCCGGGCACGAAGGGCGCGGGCTGGGGCAGTACGCCGTTCATCGCGGACAGGTCCGAGTGGCACAGCCCCGTGGCCCGCACCCGGACCCTGACCCGTCCGGGGCCGAAGCCCACCGCCTCGACGTCGTCGAGGACATCGAGTTTGTCCTGGCCGATCTCGTGCAGTACGGCTGCGCGCATGGTGCGGCTCCCCTCGGAAGGCTGTTGGCTCACGAGTGCTGGACGATGGTGTCGGCGAGGACGGACGCGTCGTCCCGCTCGACCGCGCTCACGGCGACCCGGACGGCCTCTGCCCCCTGGCGCCACATACGGATGCGCAAGGTCTCGCCCGGGTAGACGACCCCGGCGAACCGTGTGTCATACGACCGCACGCGTGCGGTGTCGCCGCCGAGCAGTGTGTCGACGACCGCCTTGAGCGTCATGCCGTAGGTGCACAGGCCGTGCAGGATGGGCCGCTCGAACCCGGCGACCTTGGCGAACTCCGGGTCGGCGTGCAGCGGGTTCCAGTCGCCGGAGAGGCGGTAGAGGAGGGCCTGGTCCTCGCGGATCGGCCGCTCGACGACCTTGTCCGGCTCACCGGCGGGCGGTTCGAGGCGCGCGGACGGACCGCGGTCGCCGCCCCACCCGCCTTCTCCCCGTACGAAGATCTGCGCGTCGTTGGTCCACAACGGGCCCTCGGCGTCGGTGACTTCGGTGCGCATGACGAGGACGGCGGCCTTGCCCTTGTCGTAGACGGCGGCGATCCGGCCGGTGGCGGTGGCGGTGCCCTTGACCGGGATCGGGCGGTGGAGGGTCAGGGACTGGCCGCCGTGCAGGACACGGGCCAGGTCGACCTCGACGCCGGGCATGGACAGGCTGCTGATCACGCCGGGCGAGCCGCTGCCCGCGACGGTGGCGAAGCTCGGCAGGACATGCAGCCGGGATTCCAGGGTGTAGCGCAGTTCGTCGGGGTCGGTGGCGGGGTTCTCCTTGTCAGGATTGGCGCCGGCGCCCACCCCCAGGTGGTACAGCTGCACATCCTTGTGGTCCCAGGCGATCTCGCCGGAACGGGGTTCGGCGGCGAGCGCCTTGGCTGCGTCGATGGGCATAGGGCTCAGGACTCCTGACGACTCTCCCGGGCAGAGAACCTCGGCGCGGCCGTCCGCACCGTCGGCCGCACCGAGGTCGTTCACTGGCCGACCTAGAACGCGTTCCAGTCCGGCGCCCTCTGTATAGCCCAGGGCTCCGAAGTTGTGAAGACTCCTGACAGGGTGTCAGACGCGTGGGGGGCCAGCTGAGCTGATTGGGGCCCGTGACATTTGTCCCGTCGGAGTCCGTACAAGCGCATCTGCCCTGCCGGTGTCGCGCGTCCGTAGCGTCGAGGTCATGACGCAGACAGAACATGCCGGGGTCTTCACGGGGGCGGCCGTGTCCTTCACGGGAGCGGTCAAGACCTTCGGCGCGGTACGGGCCGTCGACGGTCTCGACCTGGAGATCGCGCACGGTGAGACGGTCGCGCTGCTCGGCCGCAACGGCGCGGGCAAGTCGACGGCGATATCGCTGCTGCTCGGCCTGAACGAGCCCGACGAGGGCACGGTGAAACTCTTCGGCGGGCCTCCGGAGCGGTCGGTGCGGGCGGGCAGGGTGGGGGCGTTGCTCCAGGAGGCGCGGGCGGTGCCCCGGGTCACCGTGCGCGAGCTGGTCTCCTTCGTGGCCGGCCGCTACCCCGCCCCGCTCCCCGTCGACCAGGCCCTGGAGCTGGCCGGGCTCGCCGAGTTGGCGGAGCGACGCGTGGACCGGCTCTCCGGCGGCCAGACACAGCGGGTGCGCTTCGCCGTCGCGCTCGCCGGAAACCCTTCCCTCATCGTGCTGGACGAGCCCACGGCCGCCCTGGACGTGGAGGCCCGCCAGTCCTTCTGGCGCTCGATACGGGCGTATGCGCGCCGCGGCCACACCGTCCTGTTCTCCACGCACCACCTGGCGGAAGCGGACGCGTATGCCGACCGGATCCTCGTCGTCGACCACGGCCGGATCGTCGCGGACGGCTCGGGCGAGCAATTGAAACGGGCGGTCGGCGGCAGTGTCGTGGCGATGGATGTGCCGTCCGGCGTGGATCTGGAATCGCTGCCCGGGGTGCGGTCGGTGGAGGTGCGCGGGGGCCGGGCGCGGCTGCGCACCGACGACTCGGACGCGACGGTCGTCGCGCTGGCGGCGCTGGGCGCGGTCCGTCGGCTGGAGGTGGCGCCGGCGTCGCTGGAGGACGCGTTCCTGACGCTGACCTCGAACTCGTCCTCGGCGTCGGCGTCGACCTCGACCTCGCGTGTCGCGGAGGCGGTGTGATGTCCGCGATCTCGGACTATCTGCGGCTCGAAGTGCGCCGGACCCTGCGCGACCGGGGGTTTGTGATCGGCGGGATCGCGATGCCGGTGATGATGTACCTGCTGTTCACCAACCTCGGTGCGAACGACGGGAGTTGGAAGGCCCAGTCGATGGTCGGGATGGCCGCGTACGGCGCGCTCGGCTCGGCCCTGAACACCGGTGGCGGGGTCGCCGAGGACCGGGCGATCGGCTGGCTGCGGCAGCTGAGGGTGACCCCGATGAGCCCGCGCGAGGTCGTGATCGGCCGGGCGCTGACCGGCTCGGTGACGGTGCTCCCGGCGATCGTCGCGGTCCTCGCGGCCGGCGGCCTGGTCAACGGCGTCCGGCTCGCCGTATGGCAGTGGGCGGCGATCGCGGTGCTGCTGTGGCTGGGGTCGGTGCCGTTCACGCTGCTGGGTCTCGGCAACGGCTACGGGCTGACCGCGCAGACCACGGGCGTGGCGAACATGCTGTGCAACCTGGGCCTCTCGGTGGTCGGAGGCCTGTGGTTCCCGGTCGCGCTGTTCCCCGACTGGCTGCGCTCCCTGTCGACGTACACCCCCTCCAACCGCTTCGCCCAGCTCGGCAGGTCGGTCGCCGAGGGGCACGCTCCTGCGGCCGCCGCGATTCTGGTGCTGGGAGTCTGGCTGCTGGCCTTCGGTTCGTACGCTGTGTTGTCGTACCGGCGCAACGCCGGGACCGTCTGATCGGGGGCAGGACATGTCCTGGTTGCGGAAGATCTCGTGCGACGCCGAGTACAAGGCCGCCCGCAAGGACGGGAAGGTCGCTGCGAACGTGGGCCCGCCGCCCACCGGCTTCAGCCTCCTGCCGTGGCTGTTCATGGGAATGGGCTCCTTCTCCAACCTCTTCCAGGGTGAGACCTCGAACCCGTTGATCGCGGGCCTTGGGCTGCTCACCTTCAACTCCCTCTACATCTACGTGGCGTTCCGCGCCTTCCGGCGGGAGACCCGTGAGGCGACCTCCACCCGGGTGGCCCTGGTCCTGATGGGCCTGGTGACCTGCGGTCTGGCCATCGGCTACGGCGACACCTGGCTGCTCTTCTTCCCCCTGTTCGGCCTCGCGACCGGTGCGGTCGTACGGATGCCGCACCTGCGCTGGGCCGGCGCGATCGTGGCCGTGCTGTCCGGCGTGGTGTCCGTCATCCGTGACGGCTGGGGCGGTCTCGACATCGCCTACGCCACGTGGATCTCGACGATGGTGACGGCGGCGATCCTGTCCCTGTCCGAGGCGGTACGAGAACTGCGCGCCGCCCGCGAGGAGTTGGCCCGCCGTGCCGTCGAGGAGGAACGCCTGCGCTTCTCCCGCGACCTGCACGATCTGCTGGGCCACACGCTCTCCGTGATCGTGGTCAAGTCGGAGGCGGCCCGCCGACTGGCGCCCCGCGACATCGACGCGGCCCTCCTCCAGGTCGGCGACATCGAGTCCGTGGGCCGCCAGGCCCTGACCGAGATCCGCGAGGCGGTCACGGGCTACCGGGAGGGCAGCCTCACCACGGAACTGGACCGGGCCCGCTCCGCCCTCTCCGCAGCGAACATCGACTCCACGGTCCACCGCTCCGGCCCCCCTCTTCCCCCACGGACCGAGGCCCTGCTGGGCTGGGTGGTACGCGAGGCGGTCACCAATGTCGTACGGCACTCCGACGCGGCCCGCTGCGAGATCACGGTGTCGGGGGCGACGGAGCGGGTTCGGCTCACGGTGACGGACGACGGGACGGGGACGGACGACGTGACGGGGACGGGGATGGTCGGGCGCAACCTCCTGGAGGGTGTCGGCGGCACCGGTCTCAAAGGGCTGACCGAACGCCTCGCCACAGCGGGCGGCTCCCTCACGGCCGGGCCGGGATCTCGCGGGGGCTTCACGGTGACCGCGGTGTTGCCGGTGGACGCGACGGCCGTGCCACAACCGATACCGGCGGAGCAGCTCGCGTGACCGATGGGCGCCCTACCGTTGGCCCGTGAACGAGATGCCCCGCGATCATCGCCCAGCCAAGTCCATCCGCGTCCTCCTCGCCGAGGACCAGGGCATGATGCGCGGCGCCCTCGCCCTGCTGCTCGGGATGGAACCGGACATCGAGGTCGTGGCCCAGGTGTCGGCCGGGGACGTGATCGTGGACGCGGCGCTTGTCCACCGTCCCGACGTCGCCCTCCTCGACATCGAGCTCCCGGGCAAGAGCGGCCTGGACGCCGCCGCCGAGCTGCGCGACCAGGTGCCGGACTGCCGGGTGCTGATCCTCACGACCTTCGGCCGTCCCGGATACCTGCGGCGGGCCATGGAGGCGGGCGCCGCCGGATTCCTGGTGAAGGACGGCCCCGTGGAGGAACTGGCCGCCTGCATCCGCCGGGTGCTCACCGGGGAGACGGTGATCGACCCGGCCCTCGCCGCCGCCGCGCTCAGCGCCGGCCCCAATCCGCTCACCCCCCGTGAGTGCGACGTCCTCAAGGCCTCCGCGGACGGCGCGACGGTCGCCGACATCGCCACCTCGCTCCACCTCTCCGAGTCCACGGTCCGCAACTACCTCTCCGCCGCGATCGGCAAGACGGGCACCAGAAACCGGATGGAGGCACTGCGGGAGGCCCGCCGGCAGGGGTGGCTCTGACCCGCCTCATCTCACGGACTCCCTCCGGAACAACGCCGTCCACAAGAACTCCTCCCCGAACCACTCCGACCCCTCCGGTTCGTCCCGCATCCGGCGCAGCTCGACCTCGGTCAGGTCCGAGAAGATCCGGCGCAGGGACTCGTCGGTGTAGGCGAGCCCGCCGTGCAGTCGGGCCTCGCGGTAGAAGTCGGCGTCGGACAGCTCGGAACCCATCTCGCCCGCCGCGAAGCAGGTGAGGGCGAAGTGGCCGCCGGAGGCGAGGACTTGGTCGAGCAGGGCCAGGTAGCTGACCCGTCGGTGCGGCGGCAGATGGTGGAAGCAGCCGGAGTCGTAGACCAGGTCGTACGGTCCCGCCAGTTCCTTGCCGGCGAGGGCGAAGGCGTCCCCGCAGTGGAACGTGGCCTGGATCCCCTCGTCACGGCACCGCTCCCGCGCCCAGTCGACGGCCGCCGGCGACAGGTCCACGGCGTCCACCTCGAAGCCGTGCGCGGCGAGGTGAACCGTGTTGCGGCCGGGACCGCAGCCCAGGTCGAGCGCACGGCCACCCGCGGTGATCAGCCCGCGGTCGAGATACGCCACCAGGTTTTCGTCCGGTTTCGCCACGAAGAACGGCACCGGCCTGGAGCGGTCCGCGTAGAACCCGTCCCACCATGCGGCGCCCCGGCCCGTCCACCGGTCGGCGTCCGGCGCGAACAGGCCGTCCAGCAGCCGGAGTACGTCCTCCACGGTGCGTATGTTCCGGTCCATCCGGGTCCACCTCCTTGGCCGTCCGGTGATCGTAGATCGGAGCAGGCGACCACTCCCCTCCGACGTCGGTGGTCGTGCCGTTCTTCCAGGTGCAGGTGACGCGCTGGACGGTCGGGGCGAATCAAAGGAGTCCATGGGCCACGCGAACCGTTGCCTCGGACGAGCGCGATTTTCTCTCAGCGCCCGGATTTCCTCCCCGGCAGCCACACCATCATCAGCACCGCCCCCGCCACCAGCACCCCCGCGCTCACCCGGAACGCCAGCGCGTACCCCTCCGTCAGCGCCTGAGGCGCAACGCTCCCCGCCGAACGCGCCGCCGCGATCGTCGACATGACCGCGAGCCCCAGCGAACCCCCCATCGTCCGCGAGGTGTTGACCAGCCCGGAGACCAGTCCGGCCTCACCGGGCGCCGCCCCCGACGTGGCCAGCGAGGCGAGCGGCGTGATCGCGAGGCCCGCGCCCAGCATCATCAGGATTCCCGGGAGCATGATGGCGGTGACGTACGGCCCGTCCGTGGTCAGTGTCGACTGCCAGCCGAACCCGGCGGCTGCCACCAGCGTGCCCAGGACGGCCAGGCTGCGCGCCCCGATCACGGGCATGAAGCGGGGCGCGAGCTTCGAGCCGAGGACCACGGCCAGGGAGGTCGGCACCAGCGCGAGCCCGGCCTCCAGCGGGGAGTAGCCCCGTACGTTCTGCGCGTACAGCGTCATGAAGAACCACATGCCGAACATCGCCGAGCCACTCAGGAACATCGCCACGTTCGACGCGGCCACCGACCGCACCCGGAGCAGTCCGAGCGGCATCAGCGGAGCCGCCGTACGCGCCTCGACGACGAGGAACAGCCCGATGAGCGCGAGCCCGGCGAGCAGCGGGACGAGGGTGGCCGACGCCGTCCAGCCCTCGGCCTCGGTCTGCGAGATGCCGTACGCCAGACTCGCCAGCCCTCCGGTCACCAGCAGCGCGCCGGGCAGGTCGAGGCGCCGCCCGTCCCCGGCCCGGCTCTCCGCCAGCCACCGCAGGGAACCGAGCAGCACCACCGCGCCCACCGGCACATTGATCAGCAGCACCCACCGCCACGACAGGGCGTCAACCAGCACCCCGCCGACGAGACCGCCCGCCGCTCCCCCGCCCGCGCCGACCGCGGTCCAGGTCGCGATCGCCCGCGCCCGCGCCGGCCCTTCCGGCACCGCCGAGGTCACGATCGTCAGCGTCGCGGGCGCCAGCACCGCCGCGCCCAGGCCTTGCACGGCCCGCGCCACCAGTAGTTGCCACTCCTCCTGGGCCAGTCCGCCGCCGAGGGAGGCCAGCGTGAACAGGCCGAGCCCCGCCAGGAACATCCGCTTGCGGCCGTACAGATCACCGGCCCGCCCGCCGAGCAGCATGAAACCGGCGAAGGCGATCGCGTAGGCGTTCACCACCCACTGCAGACCGGGAGCGCTCAGCCCCAGGTCGGCCCGCATCGAGGGCAACGCCACGTTCACGACGGAGACGTCGAGCACGACGAGGAACTGCCCGGCACACGCGAGCGCCACCAGCAGCCAGGCGGGAGGCGCGGTACGGCTGGATATGGGGGTGGTGTCAGCGGCTCGGAGCATGGGCGTCATGCTCTCAACCGGGTTACGCACCTTGCATCGGGATTTCGCGCCACCCGTCCCTCGGTCATAGGTCGTAGGACCGCGGTTGTCGCACCTCGTGGGCACCGCTGATGGGCGATCAGATCGTCATGGGTCGGTCAAGATTTCGTTAGTACGCCAAAGCATCGGAATAGTTGCCCGGGCACACCGGGTTCATGATGCACATGAACCCAACGCCGACCGACCGGCCCACCCCGAGAGCCGGCCGAGCCGTCGTCCCGGTGCTCGCCTTCGCGGGCATCGTGGTCGCGGTGATGCAGACCCTGCTCGTCCCGGTCATCAAGGACCTGCCGCAGCTGCTCGACACCTCACCCAGCAACGCCACCTGGGTCCTGACCTCGACGCTTCTCTCGGGAGCCGTGGCCACGCCGATCATGGGCCGGCTCGGTGACCTGTTCGGCAAGCGGCGGATGCTGATCCTCAGCCTGGCCGTGATGGTGGTCGGCGCGCTGATCAGCGCCGTCACCAGCGACCTGCTTCCGATGATCGTCGGCCGTACGCTCCAGGGCTTCGCGATGGGCGCGATCCCGCTCGGCATCGGCCTGATGCGCGACATGCTGCCCCGCGAGAAGCTCGGTTCGGCGATGGCCCTGATGAGCTCCTCGATCGGCGTCGGCGGCGGCCTCGCGCTGCCCGCCGCGGCCCTGGTCGCCCAGCACACGAACTGGCACGCCCTCTTCTACGGCGCCGCCGGCCTCGGTGTCCTCTCGATCGTCCTCACCCTCCTCGTCGTACCCGAGTCCCCGATGCGCGCCAAGGGCTCCTTCGACCTGCCGGGCGCGTTCGGTCTCTCCCTCGGCCTGGTCCTCTTCCTGCTCCCCATCACCAAGGGCAGCGACTGGGGCTGGACGTCCGGCACCACACTCGGCCTGTTCGCGGGCGCCGCCGTCGTCCTGCTCCTGTGGGGCGTCTATGAGCTGCGCACCGCGGCCCCCCTGGTCGACCTGCGCACCACCGCCCGCCCGGCCGTCCTCTTCACCAACCTGGCGTCGATCATGGTGGGTGTCTCCTTCTACGTCGTCTCGCTCGTCCTTCCCCAGCTGCTCCAGCTCCCGAAGGCCACCGGCTACGGCCTCGGCCAGTCGATGGTCGTAGCGGGACTGCTCGTGGCCCCGCTCGGCCTGACGATGATGTTCACGGCCCCCGTCTACGCCCGCCTCTCGGCGAAGTACGGCCCCAAGACCACCCTCATCCTCGGCATGCTGATCATCGGGATCGGCTACGGCGCCGGGCTCGGTCTGATGAGCGCCGCCTGGCAGTCACTGGTCATCGCGGTGATCCTGGGCGCGGGCATCGGCCTCGCGTACTCCTCGCTCCCCGCGCTGATCGTCGGCGCGGTCCCGGCCTCGGAGACGGGCGCCGCGAACGGCCTCAACACCCTGATGCGTTCCATCGGTACGTCGGTGTCGAGCGCCGTGATCGGCATGGTGCTCGCCAACACCGCGAACAACGTGAACGGCGTCGCCGTCCCGACCATGCACGGCTTCCGGGTCTCCTTCCTGATCGCCACGGGCGCCGTGGCCGTCGGCCTGCTGATGGCCCTGTTCCTGCCCAAGCCGAACCGCGCGCCCCAACTGCGCGCGAGCAGCGAGGAGGAGGAGAACCTGGCCCGCGCCGAGGAGGCACTGCGCGGCTTCCGCGGCCGGGTCCTGGACGCCGAGGGCACTCCGGTCGCCCGCGCGAAGGTGACGCTGATCGACCGCCGGGGCCGGCAGGCGGGCGCGACGCTCTCCGCCGACGACGGCAGCTACGCCCTGACCGTCCCCACCCAGGGCGCGTACGTCCTCGCCGCCCGCGCCACCGGCCACGGCCCGCTCGCCTCGTCCGCGACCCACGCGGGCGACGAGCGCCCGGTCGACGTGGACCTTGCGCTGCCGGGTGAGACCGTCTCCGCACCCTGAGCAATCCGAACCCTGCGTGGGTCAGCCGTCTTGGCCCTGCGGTCCGACGAACTGCATGTCCAGGTGAAGCTTGACGACATCGCCGAGGAGCCCGGTGCCGAAGTCCAGCCCGAAGTCGCTGCGCCGGATCTCACCCGTCGCCTCGAACCCGGCGTGCTTCCTCTGGTCCACAGGGTGGTCCACCACCCCGCCGAACTCGACAGCGAGCGTGACCGGGCGGGTCACGTCCCCGATGGCCAGGTCCCCCTCCATCGTCCAGTCCTCGCCCTCTCCGGACACCCGAGTCGAGCGGAACGTCATCGTCGGCCGCTTCTCCACATCGAGCAGCTCGGCGGAGCGGGTGTGCGCGTCGCGGTCGGAGTTCCCGGTGTCGATGGAGGCGAGCGCGATCTCGGCGCTCACCCGCACATCGTGGACGGCCTCACCGACGTACAGCCCGGTCTCGAACTCGGTGAAACGGCCGCGCACCTTGGCGATCCCGAGGTGACGGATGGTGAAGTTGACCGCCGAGTGAAGGGGGTCGAGTTCCCAGTCACCCGGGGAGAGGGGCAGCGCGGCGACGGAAGCGGCGGTGATGTTCGCGGAGTTGTCATTGCTCATGGCTTCATCGTGCGAGCCCCGAGGCGGGTGAGAGAGGCCGGGCGAAGGGTAGTAGTGGCAGGGCCATCCTCCGCGACGGCACGCGTTGTACGGTTCGACAGGTGAACGACAACGAGTTGGGCACCTTCCTGCGCGCCCGCCGTGAAGCTGTCACACCCGCCGAGGTGGACCTGCCCACGGGCCTGCGCCGCCGCACGCCGGGGCTTCGCCGGGCCGAGCTCGCCACGCTCGCCGGCATCAGCGTCGAGTACCTCACCCGGCTCGAACAGGGCCGCGATCGCAACCCCTCGCCCCAGGTCCTCGGCGCCCTCGGCGACGCCCTGCGCCTGCGGCATGCGGACCGTCTCCTGTTGCACCGGCTGGCCAAGGACCACGGCGATGCCAAGGCGGTGTGTCAGTCGGTCACCGTGCCGCCGGTACGCACGGTGCGTGCCACCGTCCAGGCCCTTCTCGACCGCCTGGAGCCCGCACCGGCCGTCCTGCTCAACTGGATCGGTGACATCGTGGCCTGCACCCAGGGCTATGAGCGGTATGCCCGCCCGCTCGGCCTGCTCGACGGCGACCCGCCCAACATGGTGCGCTATCTGTTCACCGATGCCCGGGCACGCGCGGTGTATCCGGGATGGGACAGGCTGGCCGACGAGCAGGTCGCCCATCTGCGCGATGAAGCCTCGCCGCACGACCCTCATGTAGCCGCCCTGGCGGAGGAGTTGACCGCGACGGTGGGGGCGCCGTTCAGCGACCGGCTCGCCGTTCCGGCCCTGCCCACCCGATTCGGGACCGAGGTCGTCGACCACCCTGAGGCGGGCCGCCTCCGCCTGTCGTACGAGACGCTCACGCTCTCGGACGAGGGTCAGCGCCTGGTCGTGCACCTCCCGGCCGACGAGGCCACGGCCACCGCGCTCGACCGTCTCAACGGCCGCAGGCCCGGAGCGCTGCGGGCGGTGAGCGGCTGACGCCACGTGTTCGCCCCGGCCCCGTCGCCGTCTGTCACGCCGCTCAGTCGTTCACCCAGCTCATCAGCTTGCGGAGTTACTCGCCTCCACCTTGCCGCCGACCGCGAATGCCGCGGTCCACGCCGAAAGCGACAGCCCCCGCTGCTCCAGCCCCAGGTCAGCCGTCCCCCGCATCCGGCTCCGGCGCCGCAACAGCCGCCGGACCGGCGCGGAGCATGGCCCTGTAGAGGGCGTCGTGCCCAGGCGAGGCGGGCAGGGGGGCGCGGGCCGGGGCTTCGAAGGACTGAACCAGCAGGGCGACGACGCGACGCCAGGCGTCGGGGGCGGCGTCGCCGGTGGCGTTGACGACACCGGCGTTGGCCATGTGCAGCAGCACCAGGTCCGAGGAGTCGAAGTCCTCGCGCAGCCGGCCCGTCGCCTTGGCCCGGCTGATGAGTTCGACCATCCCCTCGTAGGCCTCGTTGCGGCGCCGCTCCAGAGCCTTGGCGGTGGGGAAGGTCGTGGTCAGGACGTCGGCGAAGCCGCTGTCGGCAGCCTGCATCGCACAGGCGGCCTCGATGTAGCCGACGAACCCGTGCCAGGGGTCCGGGTCCTCCAGGGCGACGGCGACCGCGTCGGCGTAGGCGTCCATGCGGTCGATGAAGACGGCGTCGACCAGCTCCTCCTTCGTGGGGAAGCGGCGGAACATGGTGGCGATTCCCACCCCCGCCTCACGGGCCACGGAGGCCATCGAGGCACCCAGACCGTCACGCGCGAACACCTTGCGCGCAGCGACGGTGATCCGCTCACGGTTGCGCTCGGCGTCGCTGCGCAGAGGCTGGGCGGCAGGACCGTCGGGATGCTGGGCGGCAGGGGTCATACCGGGGAGTCTAGCAATCGGATTGCCCTATCCATTTTTGGCGGTACGGTGGCGGCAGCAAACCGGAGTGGCCTATCCGGATCTTGATATGGATAGGGCTATCCGGATGATGTTCCTCCTTCGACCAGTTTTTTGGAAAGGATCGCTGTGACCAGCATCGCCATCGTCGGAGCCGGCCCCCAGATGGGCCTGGCCATCGCCCGTACCTTCGGCTCCCAGGGCTTCGACGTCGCCCTGATCTCCCGTAACCGCGAGAAGCTCGACGGTCTTGTCGGCAAGCTCGCCGCCGACGGCATCACCGCCGCCGCGTTCCCCGCGGACGTGCTCGACCGCGACGCGCTCACCCAGGCGCTCAAGGACGCCGCCACGCGGTTCGGCGGGATCGACGTCCTGGAGTACTCCCCGGTGGGGTCGTTCGGTGTCACCACGCTGACCGCTCCGGCCGGGACCGAGCCGTCTCATGTGGAGTTCGAGATGAACTTCCAGCTCTACGGAGCCATCACCGCCACCAAGGCGGTACTGCCGGCGATGCGGGAGACCGGCGCGGGCACCCTGCTCTACACCACCGGCGCCGGCTCGATCTGGCCCGACCCGCGCGTCGCCAACGTCAACGCCGCCGCCGCGGCGCTGCGCAACTGGGCGATGAACCTGCACAAGGAGCTGGACGGCACCGGTATCCAGGCCGCCCACGTCGGCATCGACTCATCGATCGGCGTCTCCGTCATCCCCGGCGTCGAGGCGGCCAAGCCCGAGCAGATCACCCCCCTCTACTGGGACCTGCACACCACCAAGCGCGACGAGGCCGAACTCGTCTTCCGCCTCGACGCCGAGGGCTTCCCCCGCCCCTGACACCGCGCCGACTCCGCTGACTCGGCCCCTCGCCGACCCCCGATCGCGTCGCGGCGTCCCAGCGCCGCGACTCTGAACCCAGGCACTTTCGCGAAGATCTCTTCCTCTGGAATCCACCCGGCGTTCACGATCAGAAGGGATTCGCCCCGCACCATCCATCTCTGCGATCTCCGTGTGACCGGAGATCCGCGGCACGCGCCTGACGGGGGTTCAGGACGGGAGGGGGTGGGGCGGGATGATCGGGACGCTGTTCCGGAGCGAGGACGTGCCTGCGGAGGACAGGTTCGAGCTCTGGCGGGAGCGGGTCGGCCGCACCGTCGCACCCGCCGATCTCACCAGTGACCACGCCGCCGACTACTGGGCGGAGCAGCGGCTGTTGCAGCTGGGACCGGTGACCGTGTGGCCGACGTCGTTCCTGCCGTCGCGGTTCCGCCGGAACGCGAAGATGGTGCGGCAGTCCGACCCCGAGCTGTACCACCTGAGGCTGGTGCTCGGCGGAGGGCTGGCGGTCGACCACGACGGACGGTACGACACGTACGGCCCGGGCGACCTGTACCTGGCCGACAGCTCACGGCCGGGCGACGTGCGGGCGTACAGCGACGGAGAGCGCCGCGCCTGCACGGGGGTGGGCGTGGAGGTTCCCAAGGCACTGATGCATGTGCCGCCCCACCGGGAGCTGTTGGGCAGACGACTGTCCGGGCGGGAGGGAATCGGCGCTCTGCTGACGGACTTCCTCACCGGCCTGGACCGGCAGGCGGACACCCTGCGGCCGTCCGACGCCCCGCGCCTGGGAACCGTCCTCGTCAACCTGCTGTCGGCCTGGATCGCCCAGGTGCTGGAGGCCGAACACGCCCTGCCGCCGGAGACCCGGCAGGGCGTCCTGATCACTCGCGTTCACGCGTTCATCCAGCAGAACCTGCACGACCCGAATCTGGCACCGCCCGTCATCGCCGCCGCGCACCACATCTCGCTCAGCTATCTGCACCGCCTCTTTCAGGAAGCGGCGCAGGGAGAAACCGTCGCGGCCTGCGTCCGCCGCCGCCGACTGGAGGGCGCCCGCCGCGACTTGGCGGACCCGGCCCAGCGCACCACGCCGATCCACTCGATCGCCGCCCGCTGGGGCCTGCCCCGCGCCTCCGACTTCACCCGCGCCTTCCGCGCCGCGTACGGGATGGCACCCAAGGAGTACCGGCTCCAGGCGCTCGCCGTGCGGGAGTAGATCCACCGCCAAGTCTCAGTGGACTCACAGCTAACGACGTCCCCAGGAACTGCATCGCATCCTGATCAAGTCACTGCAGGACCTTCCGACCACGGAAACAGAGAGGTTGCTCGATGTCATGCATATGAAAAACCTGCCCCGCGTCTTCGCGGCCGCCCTCGTGGCGCTGTGCGCAGTCGCTGCCACACTGGTGTACACACTCGCCTCGTCCACACCGGCGAACGCGGAGGACGACTGGAGAAACCTCCGCAACCTCAATGCGGGACGATGCCTGGCTGTGCCCAACAACAGCACGGCGGACGGCACCGGCCTGGTCCAGTGGACCTGTAGCGACAACTCCGACCAGGACTGGACGTTCACCAAGGTCGCGGGCGGAAACGGAGACCGTTACCTCGTCCGCAACCGCCACAGCCTCAAGTGCCTGGCCATGCCCAACTCAAGTGTGGCCGACGGCACACAGGCCATCCAATGGCCCTGCGACGCCACCGGCAACGAGCAGGTCTGGGTCCACGACAGCTGGAACCGGCTGCGGAACCTGAACAGTGACAAGTGCCTGGCGGTCCCCAACTCCACTACCGCCAACGGCGCCGCGATCATCCAGTGGACCTGCTCGACGAACCTGGACCAGCGCTGGGTGTGGTCCGAGGACACCTCGATCTACGCCCGTCTCTACAACATGGGCACCGGCAAGTGCCTGGCCAACCCCGGCTCCAGCTACGACAACGGCATCGCGATGATCCAGTGGGCGTGCAGCAACAGCGACAGCAACTACTGGGCGCTCCAGTCGGTGACCGGGGGCTTCCGGGTCGTCAACAAGGTGAACGGCAAGTGCCTGGCCCTCGCGGGCGCGAGTACGCAGAACGGCGCCAAGGTCGTCCAATGGCCGTGCGGCGGCGGCGACGAGCAGGTCTGGACCCGCATCAGCCTCGACCGGTTCCAGAACAAGAACAGCGGGCTGTGTCTCGCGATCCCCAGCACCAGCCCGACGGCCGGAACGGAAGCCATTCAGTGGACCTGCTCAACCAGCGTGAGCCAGCAATGGATGTGGTGACCCGCAGACGGGTATGGCCCGTCCTCCTGACCGCACTCGTCCTCACGGTCCTGTCCGGCCTGCTCCTGCCGGGCCCGGCCTCCGCCGAGGGCATCTCGGGCGAGTCGATCGTCTACGAGAACCGCGTGGGCGACGGCGACGGCACTCGTACCCCCGACATCATCAGCACGAGCGCGAACAACGCGGTCGTGGTCTGGCGTGAAGGCCTCCGGCCCGGCAACGTGGACATGGGCTACGTGCGGTACGCGTACACGACCGACGGCGGAGCCACCTGGAGCCGTCCTCGGATGCTGGCCCAGGAGACCAGTGACCACGCCTGGCACTACGTCATCCTCTACAAGGCGGGCAGCACGCTGTACGCCTACCTCGGGCGCACCCCGATAGCAGATAATGAGGGTGACGGCAAGGACGGCGACGCGAGCGACGGGATCAACCACAACGGCCTTCCGATCTCCGGCACCGTCCTCAAGCGCAGCACGGACGAGGGCCACAGCTGGCAGGACGCACCCCTCAGCCTGCCGGCCAGGAACAACCTCGTCCTCTCCGGCCGCCCGCTCCAGCGGCACAACGGGGATTACGTCATGCCGTACTGGTCGTCGGGGCGGGAGAACGGGGTGCTGATCTCCGAGGACCTGCAGAACTGGAGGGCCATGACCGGCCCAATCATCGCGGGGGCCAGCATGACGGCGGGAGAGAACCACATCGCCTACTCGCAGACGCCGGCGAATTCCAGCCGTCCGAAGGACTCGCTGGTCATGGTGGCCCGCACCGCATGGGACGGCGCCGCGACGTCCACGAGCACCGACGGCGGCGAGACCTGGAAGCCGTTCACAGAGGACAAGGCCCTGCCGAACTACAACATCGCCAGGAACTACTTCACCACCGACAGCAGCGGCCAATATCTGTACATCTACAACACCGGTGAGGGCATACACAAGCGTGACATCCTGAACTACAAGACCAGACGCCCCGGCGGGGACTGGAGCAACGCCAAGTTCTTCGCCAACGGCGGGGACCCCACGATTCAGCCCGACGGCGAGGGCTGGGACAACTACCCCATGGCCCACGAGTACGCCCCGGGCAAGTTCTGGGTCGTCTGGGAGTTCGACACCACCCAGATCAAGACGAACAAGCTCGATATTTCCGACGCCCCCTGATCCACCCCGCCACACCGCCGTACCCCCTGTCGCCCGCCGACCAGGGGGTACGGCAGCATGGGGCGCCGAGACGTTCGTACGACGGAAGGTCCCCGCCCATGACCGCGGCGCCCAAGCCCGAGATCCTGGCCGCGTTCGAGGCGGCGAAGGGGTTCATGCCCACGGGTGAGGGCCTGGCCCTGTACGCGGCGGCCGTAGAGGCCGGGCAGCTCGGACTGCCGCTCCTCGAGGTCGGCACATACTGCGGGCGCTCCACGATCCTGCTCGCCGACGCGGCCCGCGAGGCGGGAGTGACGGCGATCACCGTCGACCACCACCGAGGCAGCGAGGAGCAGCAGCCCGGCTGGGACTACCACGACCCGGAGACGGTCGACCCCGAGCTGGGGGTGATGGACACGCTGCCCACCTTCCGCCGCACCCTGCACCGCGCCGGACTGGAGGAGCACGTCGTCGCCCTGGTCGGCCGCTCCCCGCAGATCGCGCAGATCTGGAACTCCCCGCTCGGCCTCGTCTTCATCGACGGCGGCCACACCGACGAGCACGCGGGCGCCGACTACGAGGGCTGGGTCCCCCATGTGGCCGAGGGCGGCCTGCTGCTGATCCACGACGTGTTCCCGGACCCGAAGGACGAGTTCACCGGCCAGGCCCCGTACCGCGTCTACCTCCGGGCTCTCGCGTCCGGCGCCTTCACGGAGGTCTCGGTGACCGACTCGCTGCGCGTGCTGCGGCGAACGGGAGCAGGGATCTGAGGGCCCGGTTAGAGTCGCAGACGTGTCGTACGTAGGCCCTGACTTCGAACCGCCCCGCCCCCGCCGCTCCCGGCGCGGGCCCCTGACCGTCGCTGTTGCCGCGCTCGTGCCGGGTGCGCTGTTGGGGTGGCTGGTGTATGAGGCGGTCGGCGGTACGGGGGGTGGCGGCGAGGACGACCGGCCGCAGGGGTCCTCGACGAGCGCGCCGGCCGCCGCTCCCCCGGCCGCGGATACCTCCTCCCCGACCGAGGACGGCAAGGAGCCGAGCCCGACCCCCACGCCCGCCGGCTCCTCCGGGCCCCTCGCGGGCAAGGTCGTCGTCATCGACCCCGGCCACAACCCCGGCAACTTCCAGCACACGTCCGAGATCAACCGCAAGGTGGATATCGGGACGAGCATGAAGGAGTGCGACACTACGGGCACTTCCACCAACGCCGGTTACACGGAAGCCGAGTTCACGCTCGACGTGGCCCACCGCATGCGGACGATCCTGCAAGCACAGGGCGCCACAGTGAAGTTGACCCAGGACGCCGACCGGCCCTACGGCCCCTGCATCGACGAACGCGCCCGCATCGGCAACGACGCCCGCGCCGACGCCGTCGTCTCCGTCCACGCGGACGGCTCCGGAACCGGCAACCGCGGCTTCCACGTGATCCTGCCGGGCTCGGTCGACGCCGGTGCCGCCGACACCCGCCCCATCGTCGTCCCCTCACGCGACCTCGGTGAGCGCATCGCGGGCAACTTCGTGCGCTTCACGGGCAGTGCGCCCTCCAACTACGTCGGCGACGGCACCGGACTCGTCACGCGTAAGGACCTTGGCGGTCTCAATCTGTCAACGGTTCCCAAGGTGTTCATCGAGTGCGGCAACATGCGCGATAGCAAGGACGAGGCGCTGCTCACCAGCGGCGCGTGGCGGCAGAAAGCGGCGCAGGGGATCTCTGAGGGGATTGTGAGTTTCCTGCGGGGGTAGTGCTCAGCGGGCTGATCCCTGCGGACACCCTGGTCGGGCGGACGATAGTGTCGTCCTTACGATGAGGGGCCACCCCCGCGCTTCACACCGGGGCCTTAAGGCGACATGGTGACAGCGACGCCTCTACTTACGACGAGACGACCTACGAAGGACCTGAAGTGAATATCCGCTCCCTCACTCGAGGCGACGGCGTGGTGATCGGAGCAGCGGTGTTGCTCTTCATCGCGTCGTTCCTCAGCTTCTACACGGCCGAAGGTGTCTCCGACACCCCGAACGCGTGGGAAAGCCTCTACACCGGCATGGGCGTCTACCTGGGCGGAGTCGTCGGCGCCGCCTTGATCGTCGTCAACCGTGTCCTGCCGCAGCCGCGCAAGGTCGCCGGCCTGGACCTCGGGACGGTCGGCGCAGCCTTCTCGGTCTTCGTTACGTGGATGCTGCTCTGGTTCCTGATGGACGTTCCCGAGAACATCGAGGCCGGATCCGGTCTCATCCTCGGCTTCATTGCGGCCCTCGTCCTCGTCACCGGCCCCTTCCGCCACAACTCCAGCCGCTCGGCGATCCGTTCGCGCGGCCCGACGAGGGAGATCTCGTCGG
>NZ_JBQQBS010000043.1:0-85794 GCF_052245395.1 Streptomyces sp. 4N124 | reverse complement strand
TCCACGAACTCCTCCCAGTCCATGTTGGCGAGCGAGATGTTGTTCTCGATCGACCACAACTGCTGTGCGGCAACCCGGAGTTCGCCGAATCCCGGCCCCTCGCCGTCCCCGTCGTCGCCGCTCATACAGAGGGCCAGCAGCGGCATCTCCGTCACCGTGAGCGCCTGCTGGTCCGCCACGATCAGTAGCTCTTCCTCAGCCGGCGCGAGCGCGACGACCTGTTCGGCGGTGAGGTTGCGGTAGGCGGAGTCGTCCACGATGTGGAGTGACGCGAGAAACCCGTCCTCCTCGTCAGGAGTGGTGACGACGGTACGCAGACGCTGCCAGGCCGCCTCGTCGGAGAAGTCGGTGCGGACCAGCAAGGTCTCCTGGGCGTGCGGAAGACTTTTCATATTTGGGCATGTTAGCCAGCCTTGCGGTTCACACCTATCAAGAACGTCACCCCCTTGACAGGTGACGAATAAGCGGCGCAGGCTGTCAGACATGAACACCTACGAATATCCCCTCTTCCCGGGCCGTCTGGGCAAGGAGCAGGAGGCCCTCGAGGAACTGCTCCGCCGGGTCAACTGCAACGACCGGCGGGAGCCGGACCGTCACGCGGAGGAGTACGCCCGCAAGACCCGCCAGCTGGCGGCCATCACCTTCCTCAGCGCACTTCTGTGACCACCGAGTCCGAGGTGAGGGAGAGGTTGAGCAGGGCGGTCGCCGTGAAGTCGTCCGACGGTTCGACCGTCTGACAGACAGCCGCGTCGTCGGACCAGCAGCGCCCGGACGGCTCGGCGGAGCGCGGACGCATGCTGTCGAACCTCTTCAGGTCGCCCAACAGGTCCACTTTGTTGCGTCCGTTGCCCACGGCGCCCCACAGGACGTCCCCGGGGGCCGGATCCCGGCAGTCGTCCGACCGAGTAGCCGAAGGCACCCCGGCGCCGATGACGCAGTCATTCGACGGATGTGTGCGCAATGTCGGTCCCGGAGGCTGAAGGGACACGCTCCCGACGGACGAAAGGCAACCCGTATGCCCACATTCGCCGACCACGTCATCGCCTCGCTCAAGGCGTCCGGCGTGCACCGTCTGTACGGCCTGCCAGGTGACTCCCTCAACGGTCTGACGGACGCCATACGCCGCGACGACGCCGTCGACTGGGTGCATGTGCGCCACGAGGAGAGCGCCGCCTTCGCGGCGGCGGCCGAGGCCGGGCTTACCGGAGAGCTCAACGTCTGCGTCGGCAGCTGCGGTCCGGGCAACCTGCACCTGATCAATGGCCTCTTCGACGCCCATCGCAGTCGCGTGCCGGTCCTCGCCATCGCCGCCCAGATCCCCGGTAGCGAGATCGGCTCCGGCTACTTCCAGGAGACCCGCCCGCAGGAGCTGTTCGCCGAGTGCAGCGTCTTCGCGGAGGTCGTCACCAGCCCGGAGTCCGGGCCGCGCATCCTGGAGATGGCCATGCGGGCGGCCGTCGAACGCAGGGGAGTGGCGGTCGTGGTCGTACCTGGCGAGATCTTCCTCGCCAAGACCGGCCGGGACCTGGCCCCCACGGTCGTACGCCCGGCCCGGAGCGTCGTCCGCCCGGATGACGGCGCCCTGAGCGAGGCCGCTTCGCTGCTGAACGACGGACAGCGGGTGACGATTCTGGCGGGCGCCGGTGCGGCCGGTGCCCACGACGACCTGGTCCGGCTCGCCGAGATCCTCAAGGCCCCGGTCGTGCACGCCCTGCGTGGCAAGGAGTACGTGGAGTACGACAACCCGTACGACGTCGGGCTCACCGGGCTGCTCGGCTTCGCCTCCGGCTACAAGGCGATCGAGGAGGCCGACACCCTGCTCATGCTGGGCACCGATTTCCCCTACCGGCAGTTCTATCCGCGCGGCGCGAAGGTGATCCAGCTCGACATCCGTGGTGAGCAGATCGGCCGGCGCACCCATGTCGACCTGCCCCTGGTCGGCAGTGTGCGGGACACCCTGCCCGCGCTGCTGCCGCTGCTGACCGTCAAGAGGGAGCGCAAGCACCTCGATGAGGCCCTCGCCCACTACGCCCGCACCCGCAGGTCGCTGGACGCGCTTGCCGTCAACGACCGCGAACGCACTCCGATCCACCCGCAGTTCGTGGCGCGCACCATCGACCGGATCGCGGACCGGGACGCGGTCTTCACCGTCGACGTGGGCTCCCCGGTGGTGTGGGCGGCCCGCTATCTGGCCTTCAACGGGCAGCGGCGGCTGCTCGGTTCGTTCAACCACGGCTCCATGGCCTGCGCCCTGCCGCTCGCCGTGGGGGCGCAGGCGGCGTACCCGGGCCGTCAGGTGGTCTCGTTGTCCGGCGACGGCGGGCTCACCATGCTGCTCGGAGAGCTGTTCACCCTCCGGCAGAACGGCCTGCCCGCCAAGATCGTCGTGTTCAACAACGGTTCGCTGAACTTCGTCGAGCTGGAGATGAAGGCGTCCGGCATCGTCAACTACGCGACCGAGCTGGACAATCCGCAGCTCGCGGAGGTCGCCGCCGCGATCGGGCTGTGGGCGCGTCGGGTCGAGCGCCCCGGCGACCTGGCGGACGCGCTGAAGGGTGCCTTCGTCCACGAGGGCCCGGCGCTGGTCGAGGTCATGACGGCACGTCAGGAGTTGTCCGTGCCTCCCGCGATCACCGGGGAGCAGGCCAAGGGCTTCACTCTCTACGCGATCCGCACCATCCTGTCCGGCCGGGGCGAGGAACTGCTCGACCTGGTGACCACCAATGTCGCCCGCCGGATCCTGCGTTGACCGGCCGAGGCCGGAACACATATCTCAGCGCGCGGATGCAACACGCACCTGAAACACTTACCCAAGGCAACCGAGCACATCGCATGGTTGCCCTGAGCAATGACATGGGAGGTACATGTGGCCGAGAACGCTCAGTACGAGGAACTGATGCGCCAGCTGAGCGCCATCGGCTCCGTGCGACGACAACTGGACCGGGCTCTTCCGAACGGCTCCTCCAGCGGATCCGCCATGGTGCTGGCACTGCTCGCCCGCGACGGCGACATGCGCATCGGCAGGCTCGCGGAGCTGCTTGCCGTCGACATGTCGGTCACCAGCCGACACGTCGCGCACCTGGCCGCGCGGGGCTGGATCGACCGCAGCCCGGATCCCGTGGACCGACGCTCGCGCATCCTGCGTCTGACCCCCGAGGGCCGGACCAGGCTCGCCGAACTGTCGGAACGTACCGCCCGGTTGCTTGCCCGGCGGCTGGGCGACTGGAGCGACGAGGACGTCAGCCGGCTGACGTGGCTCCTGTCCCGGCTCCGGGCGAGCTTCGACGACCCATGGACCGCACAGGACTCGCACGCCGAGCCGCCCGAGGATGCCCACTCCTGCCGTACACCCGCTGTCACCACGTAAGGAAAGAAGCCCCATGACAACCACCCCAAGAGCAGGTGTGCGGGCACACGCCCACCACGGAGAAGAAGCCGCACACGCGCCGATGACACACGCGCAGATCATGCGCGCCCTGTCCGGACTGCTGCTCGGCCTCTTCGCCGCCATCCTGTCCTCGACGGTCGTCACCAACGCGCTGCCGAAGATCATCGGTGACCTCGGCGGCGGTCAGAGCGCCTATACCTGGGTCGTCACCGCGTCGCTGCTGGCGGTCACCGCCTCCACCCCTCTGTGGGGCAAGCTCGCGGACCAGTTCAGCAAGAAGATCCTGGTCCAGTCAGCCTTGATCATCTACGCCGTTGGTTCCCTGGTGGCTGGTCTGGCACAGAACCCCACGACGCTGATCAGCGCCCGTGTCATCCAGGGCCTGGGCGGCGGCGGCCTGTCCGCGCTGGCGCAGGTCGTGCTGGCCGCGATGATCTCCCCGCGCGAGCGCGGGCGCTACTCCGGCTATCTGGGCGCCACCTTCGCCGTCGCCACCGTCGGCGGCCCGCTGCTCGGCGGCGTCATCACCGACACCAGCTGGCTCGGCTGGCGCTGGTGTCTGTTCGTCGGCATCCCGTTCGCGCTCGTCGCGCTGGTCGTACTCCAGCGGACGCTGAACCTGCCGGTGCTCAAGCGCCAGGTCAAGGTCGACTGGGCCGGCGCCTTCTTCGTCACCGCGGCCGTCTGCGCCCTGCTGATCTGGGTCACCTTCGCCGACAACAAGTACGACTGGCTGTCCTGGCAGACGTACACGCTGGTCGGCGCGTCGATCGTGCTGACGGCGATCTTCCTGTTCGTCGAGACGAAGGCGAGCGAACCGATCATCCCGCTGCGGCTGTTCCGCAACCGCACCATCACTCTCGCCTCCCTCGCCTCACTGTTCTCTGGTATCGCTCTGTTCGCGGGCACCGTCTTCTTCAGCCAGTACTTCCAACTGGCGCGCGGCGACTCCCCGACCATGTCGGGCGTCATGACGATCCCGTTCATCGCGGGCCTGTTCGTCTCCTCCACGGTCTCCGGCCGGATCATCACCCGCACCGGCAGGTGGAAGAGCTGGCTGCTGGCGGGCGGTCTCCTGCTGACAGCGGGCCTGGCTCTGCTGGGCATGCTTCGCCACGACACGCCGTACCTGTTCATCGCGCTCTGCATGGTGCTGATGGGCCTCGGCGTCGGCATGACGCTGCAGAACCTCGTGCTGGCCACGCAGAACCAGGTGTCCCCGGACGACCTGGGCGCCGCCTCCTCCACGGTGACCTTCTTCCGGTCCCTCGGCGGCGCGGTGGGCGTCTCGGTGCTCGGCTCGGTCCTCACCACCCGGATCGGCCACTACGCCCGCGAGACCATCGCCCAGCTGGGCCCGCAGGACCGGGCGACGGCCGCCAAGGCCTCCGGCGGCGGCGAACTGCCCGACCTCACACTGCTGCCCGCCCCGGTGCGCACCTGGCTCGAGAGCGCCTACGGCCACGGCATCGGCGACATCTTCCTGTACGTCGCCCCGGTCGCCCTGATCGCCTTCCTGGTGACGCTGTTCATCAAGGAGGTCCCGCTGCGCGCCTCCAGCGGCCTGGTCCAGGCGGCGCAGGCGGCCCGGACGGTGCAGAATGCCGAAGCCGTCACCGGGGCGCAAGGCGGCATCCGTGGCCGCGTCCGTGGTGTCGAGAGCGCGCCCGTCCCGTGGGGCGCGGTTACGCTGACCTCCGTGGAGGGCCGCGTGCTGAGCCGGTCGGCCGTCCGGCCCGACGGCTCCTACACGCTGGACGTCCCGGCCACCGGGCCGTACGTCCTGATCACTTCCGCGGACGGCTACCAGTTGCAGACGTCCGCGATCGTTGTGGGGGAGGAGCCGGTCGTCCACGACGTCGTGCTGACGGTTCCCACCGCCTGACCGGTCCGGTCAACGCGACGCGACGGACCCGACGCCACCTACGGTCCGGGGGAACGCAGCAGACCGGTCCCGCCTCGGACGTCCGGAGCCGCGGCCGTGCTCGACGGCGTACACCCGAACCAGGGCGTGCAGCCGGTGGTGCCCAGGCCGATACTCCGTCAGCAGCTGCGCCTCCGCCAGTTCGGCAAGCAGTAGCCCTGCCGTCTCCTCCGCCTCACCGCTCAGGGCCGCCGCGGTGGACCGGGAGAACTCCGCGTCCCCGCGGCGGGCGAGCAGCGCGAGCAGGTGCCGTGCCGGTGTACTCAACCGGTCGAAGGACCACGAGAACGAGTCCCGCAGCGCGCCGTCGTACCGGTGGCCCAGCTCGCTCGCCCCGCTCGGTCCGGTGGGCAGTTCGGCGGCCATCCGCGCGAGCGGGAAGGAAGCGCGGGACACCAGGTGCGCCGCAACGGCGACCAGGGCCTGGGGCAGCCGTCCGCATCCCGCCACGATGGCGTCGACGGCTTCTGGCTCCCGTCCGGCACGCTCGGGCCCGACCCGGCCGACGAAGAGCGCGCGGGCGTCGGCCCGGCTCGGCAGCCCCAGCGACAGCAGACGGGCGCCGTGGCTGGCGACGAGTCCGGCGAGACAGGTCCTGCTGGTGACGACCACGCAGCTGCCCCCGTCGCCGGGCAGGAGGGGGCCGACGTCCTGGGCGGCGGGCACGTTGTCCAGCACCACGAGGACCCGTCTGCCGGTCAGCAGACTGCGGTACAGGCCCGTCCGTGCGGCGAGTCCCTCCGGTACACCGTCCCCGGGCACGCCAAGTGCCACCAGAAGCGCGTGCAGGGCCTCGGCGGGGCTCATCGCGGGCCCGTCGCCCCCGAAGCCCCGCAGGTCCAGATGGAGCCGCCCGTCGGGGAAGCGGTTCGCCACCCGGTGCGCCCACCGGAGCGCCAGCGTCGTCTTGCCCACCCCGGACATGCCGTCGATCGCGATGAGGGCCGTGGTGTTCGGCTCCACCGCGCTGTCCTCCAACAGGGCGTCCAGCCGCGCCAGTTCCTCCGCGCGTCCGGTGAAGAACGGAAGCATGGGCGGAAGTTGGGAGGGGCTCGTCCAGGAGCCCGCCACCTGTCCGGGCCGCCCGTCGGCGCCGGATTCCGGCGTCGGCAGCAGCCTGCGATCGTCCGCCAGAACGCGCCGGTGAACCTCGCGCAGACCGGGACCGGGGTCGATGCCCAGTTCGTCGGCGAGCAGCCGCCGCCCGGCGTCGTACGCCTCCAGCGCCTCGGTCCGCCGCCCGGACCGGTACAGCGCCAGCATGAACAGCTCGCGCAGCCGCTCCCGCAGCGGATTGCGGTCCATCAGGACGGACAACTCCACCGCGGCCTCACGATGCGCGCCGGAGGACACCTCCAGCGCCAGGCACTCCTCCAGGGCCGCCAGCCGCAGTTCCTCCAGGATGGTCCGGTGCCGGTCGGCGAACGGCACGTCGACGCCCTCCAGGGGCTCGCCGGACCACAGCGCGAGCCCCTGACGCAGCACCGCCACCGCCCGCGGCAGATCTCCCTGTGCCGCCAGGTTCCTGGCGCGGGACACACCGGCGCGGAACTCGTCCAGGTCGAGACGGACGGCCGACAGGGCGTAACCGCGGCCGGTCGTCTCGATGACCGAAGGGCCGGACGCGCCCAGGGCGGCGCGCAGCCGCGACACGTAGGTGCGGATCACGGCCGGTGCCGTGGGCGGTGCGACCGGACCCCACAGCGCGTCGACCAGGCTGTCCACCGAGGCCCGTCTGCCGTCGCCGAGGAGCAGCACCGCCAGCGTGGCACGCTGCTGAGGCGACCCGAGGTCTACCTCCACGCCGTCGTACCGGGCGCTCACACGCCCCAGCACGAAGAACCTCAGGCCGTCGTCTCCCATTGAGTGTTCCCCTCGTGTCACCGCTGCCGACAGTCCACTGCGGCCTGTCGGCATAGGTTCAAACGAGAGGTAGAACAGAAGCGTTCACACCCGGCTCAGTGACGTGTGTGCGTAGCGTGATGTGTTTGCGTAGCACTCATGTCCATGCCGCCCATGGTCATGGACTGCATCATGTGGTGCATGGTGAGCACGGACGGCGGCATGATCACCAGCGGCCGCATCATGCCCTCGTCCTCGTGGTCGAGGATGTGGCAGTGGTACATGAACCGGCCGCTGAGCGCGCCGTACCGCCCCAGCACCGTGACGGCCGTGTTCGTGGCGAGGGCGAAGGTGTCCTTCCAGCCGCTCTCCTCCGGCGCGACGGGCAGCGCGGCGCCCAGTTCGAGCGGCTTGGTCGTGCCGCCCAGGGCGAAGTCCATGCTGGCGGCGTCGACCGAACGCCGGTCCACGACCTGGAAGTTCATCAAGTGGATGTGCATGGGATGGACGATCGGCGGGCCGCCGGCCGGCGCGAGGCTGAGGAACGTCCACTTCTCCCAGGCGCCGGAGGAGCCGAAGAAGGTGGTGGTGTCCTCGAAGGCCGTTCCCACTCGGCGCAGGGTCTTCGTGCCGCCGGCGAGCTTGACCTGGACGACGCCGTCCCCCTGCTTGGTGGAGCCGTCGGCCTCCTGCATCTCCCACATCTGCGGCATGGTCCGGGACTTGTCGAACGCGACCACCACGAAGCGCTCCACGGCCCCCTTGGGGGTGTCCGCGGTCGTCAGCCGCTTGAAGTCGTGCGACAGCGTGGCGGGTGCCTTGTACGGCGACTTGGCGTGCCGTGCCACGCGGAACTGCATGACGTCGGGGAACGGTATGTTCGCCGGCGGCACGGGCACTCCGGCGGGCACGCCCGGCACCGTGTTGACCAGTTTCAGCCGTTTGCCGGCGAAGGCCGCGAAGTCGACGACGACGTCCGCGCGCTCGCCGGGATTGAGGGTCAGCGCCTCCTCGATCACCTGGGGCTTGCCGAGCAGGCCCAGGTCGGTGCCGATCAGCTTCATGGCGTTCGGCACCGCCTTGCCGGTCTCCTCGTCGATCACGACCAGCCGGTAGGCCCTGCTCAGCGCGGAGTTGACGATGCGGAAGCGGTAGGCGCGCGCCTGAACCGACAGATACGGCCACACTACGCCGTTGACCATGGTGTACGGCCCGAAGAAGCCGACGGCGGTGGGCAGTTCACCCGGCACCGGCCGCCCCAGCGAAACCCTCTTGGCGAGGATGCGGCCGTCGAGCCGCCCCGCGGAGTCCGTGTCGAAGTTGACATCGGCCAGGGCCAGCGGGATCTCGTAGGCGCCGCGCGGAAGGTCCAGCCGCTCCTCGGCCTCGTCCCGGACGATGTAGTGCCCCATCAGCCCTGACATCACGTTCAGTGCGGTGACCGGCATGGCGTGGTCGTGGTAGAAGAGGTGTGCCGCGGCCAGGTCGTTCGGATATTCCGACAGCTGCGAGCCCCCGTACGTGACACCCGCGTCCGGAGCGCCGTCGCTGGTCGCGTGCTGGTGCCCGCCATGCAAGTGTACGGAGGTGTAGGCGACGAGGTCGTCGACCTCGGGCCTGCCGATCGCCCCCTGGGAGCCTGGGCCGTTGAGCGGCTCCAGCCCGGGTGCCGCACCGGCCGGCAGGGCCCAGACCGCCTTGACCGGGTGCGTGCCGCGCAGTCGGTTGGCCCAGGCGATGCGGGTGCGCCGGCCCCGCTCGACCTCGATGGTGGGGCCGGGGAAGTGGCCGTCATAGGTCCACAGGGGCGTGGGAGGCATCTGGGAGTGCAGCCGGAGCTCCCTCTCCACCAGCGGGATCTCCGTTGTGCCGTCCCTCTTGGGCCGCAGCGTGGGCGGGATGCGCAGTGCGTCCTTGAATGGAGTCAGCTTCGTCGCGGACGGCTGTGACACCCCGTCCAGGGGTCCGGACGCCGCTGTCGCCTCTTCGTCGTCGAGCAGGTTCGTCGTCGCGTAGAGCGCGACACCCGCCGTTGCAGCGCCGGCCAGGCTTAGAAACGTCCGTCGACTTCTGTGCTTCACGTACTTTCCTCTGTTGCAAAGGGGTGTGTGGCAAGCAGGTGGGATACCCACGTGTCGACGCAGCCTAGGAGGCGCAGATATACGATGTGCAGACGTGCTTCGCACATGTGTGAACACGTATCAAGTTGGCCGACTTACGCCCTTGTGTGTCTGCTGAGACACATGATTGTTTTGTGCCGGAAGAACCTTCTGCCTGACTGGTCGGCTTTGATGCCTACCGATCGAAAGGACATGTGATGATCGATCGCCGCTCCCTTCTCCGTACCAGTGGTGCCGCGGCGGCCGGCGCTCTCGGCGCGGCCGCTCTGTCGTCGACCGTCGTGGCCGCGGACTCCGATCCGACCGCAGGCGTCACACGCACCCTGCTCCAGGAGCATCCTTCGCCCGCCAAGGGCTGGGAGGCCGTGCAGACACTTGTGCAGATTCCCCGGCACAAGGAGTCGGGCCGTCACAGTCATCCCGGCGTCGAGGTCGGATACATCATCCGCGGCGACGTCTTGATGGAGTTCGACGACAGGCCGCCTCTCCGGCTGTGCACGGGCGATCCGTTCTTCATCCCGAACGGTGTCATCCACAACGCCCGCAACGTCGGCACGGTGACCACGATGATGCTCTCCACGTACGTGGTCGACGAGACGAAGCCCCTGGTGACCACCTACTAGGGACCCTTCTTACTCCGACGGTGTGCCGGGCCCGACCGGCGCGGTGCCTCAGTCCGGGACCTTTAAGCGGGCCCGTTCGACCGGGCTGTGCGCGGCGCTCAGGTCGCCCCGCACCCGAGCGCCTTCCAACGCGCCGGTCAGCACGGACTCCACGGCGGCCATGGTCGACCTCACCTGGTCGACCGTGCTGCCCTGGGAAGCGCGCTGTGTCGTCGCGTTGAACAGCAGGCAGCCGCGCTCAGGCTCCGCAACGTCGGCCGGCATCGGCGTGGCGCTGCACCCCTGCCTCCAGAACAGCTCCATGGCCGTCGACCGACTGCCGATACCGCATCCGTCGGCGAGAGAAAGGCCTCCTGGTCGAAGGGCGCGAAGCATGTGCGCACCGCAGCCGTATGGTGTCTGGTGCCCGGAGGCAGCCCACGGGTGACCAAATGCTTATGCTCAGGCACATGCTTGGCGGATGTTCTCCGGCTAGCCTCGACGGCATCGACAGCAACGGTCCGAGGACAAACATGCAGCTGCATCTGAACTACCCGCTGGAGCCCGACAGCGCGCCTCTCCATGCAGCTGCCATCGTCGAGGTCGCGGCCGACATCAGTGATGCCGAGCTGGACTACAGCCCCGGGAGCATCGGCCTGGTGGAGGACATAGTCGACGGGTTCCGGACCGAGGGTGCCACCGGTCAGGAGATGGCCGACTCTCTCGTCGGCTTCGGCTGTTACGTCGGCGAGATACTGACGCGTCGCGCCGGCGCGGTCTGGCGCTACACGCCGGACTCTCAGCACACCGTCCCGCTGGCCGTGGAACTCCCCGATGCCCGGGAATGCCACCCGATCGACTGGGTCTTCCGCCGCCTTGAGCACGGAGCCGCGGTCAGCATCTGCGGTCTGTATGCCGAGGTCGCCCCGGACACCGGTCCCGGCGCAGAGAGTACGCACGGCTGAAACCCGTCGCCGAGCCCCAGCCGGCCTCGCAGGCCCACGGAGGCGAATGTGGTGGTGCGTGTGAACCCGGACGGGGTGTCGGACCGTTTCCAGGTTGGAGGCACCTGCACTCGGACACGCTCGGGTGACAGGTGAGGGCACGTCACATCCCTTCTCGAGAAGGAGTGTGGCGGTGCCGTGTCGGCAGGCTGGACGTGCCCCCGAGTTCGGATTGCCGACATGCTCCTCCGGCGGTCCTGTCTCCGCACCCTGCCGTCTGGGGGCAGGACCGCATCCACTCCGTCGAGCCCCCGTCGGCCGAGCGCCTCTTCGCGGTTCGCCGCGCAGGAGCCCCTGGTGAAGGCCGGTGACAAGTAGTTAGGATCACACCCCTCGAGGGGCGACCACGGCTGAGCTCAAGGGTCCTGTTCTGCTGGTGCACGGCTTCTTCCACGGCGCCTGGTGCTGGAGCGAGGTGTCGCTCGATCTCGCCGCGCGAGGTGTGGCGTCAGTGGCCGTCGACATGCCAGGTCACGGTCTGCAGGCCAGACGGCCGACCGCGAGCACCAGACGTCCTCATGCCCCCTCGGACTTCGCGTCCGAGAAGTCCCCGGTCACGGACGTCGACCTCGACACGGCGGCCACCCTGCTCGTCGAGCAGGCTCGGCGGATGGGCCGTGGCGAACCCGTCACCGCGGTCGCCCACAGCATGGGCGGCGCCGCGCTGACCCTGGCCGCCGAACGCCACCCCGAGCTCTTCGCGCATCTGATCTACGTCACCGCGTACATGCCCGCCTCCGACACCCCCTGCATCACCTATCTGGCACTGCCGGAGGCCGAAGGGCAGCAGGTGCTGGGCCTGCTCGCCGCCGACCCCGCCGCGGTCGGCGCGGTGCGTATCGACACCCGGGACGACGACCTCCGGCCCACCATCCGCAGCGCGTTCTACGGCGGTGTCGACCAGGGCATCGCGGACGCGGCCATCGCCCTCCTCGGGTGCGAGGCACCGACCGCCATGGCCACGCAGCCCATCACTCTCACCGCGCAGCGCTGGGGCTCGATCGCGCGGACCTACGTGCTGTGCACCCAGGACAACACCATCCCCATGGCACTCCAGCGCCTGTTCATCACCCAGGCCGACAACGCCTGCCCACAAAACAGGACCCATGTGGTCACGCTGGAGTCCGCACACTCACCGTTCCTGTCGATGCCCGACCGGCTGGCCGAGGTTATCGCCGGGCTCGTCTGAACGACCACGGGAACACCCTCCCCGGCGATGTGCGGGGCCACCAAGTAGCACCACTCACATGTATCCCAGCTGGGGTCCTAAGAGCGCCGGCGAAGCTCCGTCGTGTCGGCGCATGACGTCCATGGCGCGGTTGGTCATGTGTCCAAACCCGCCATCGGACTGTCTGGACACCTATCCGCCGAACAGCGTTCACTTTCCTCGCCGCGACGACATCGTCCCCTCCGCCTCCGTTGCTTGGTTGTCGTCGCGCTCTGTGCCCCCGCACGCGTTGCACCACTTCGCAGGTGCTGGAGACACCCTCCGGCCCACTCCCTCAGGAGGAACGTGTGAGTTCCACGCTCCGAAGAAAGACACTCGCCTCGGGGGCGGCGGCTCTCGCCGTCTCCCTCGCCACCGTCTGTTCCGGCACACTGGCGCAGGCCACCGGCAGTCCCGTGACCCCCACCCCCGTGTCCGGCCAGCTCCCCGCCGGCCGTTACATCGTCACCCTGGCGGACGCTCCGGTCGCCCTCTACCGGGGCGGCGTGGCCGGCATCGCCGCGACGGCGCCGTCGCGGGGCGGAAAGACTGACGCGAACAGTGGTGACGCGCGCCGCTACCAGGCATACCTCGAGGACCGGCAGAGCAAGGTCGCCGCCTCGGCCGGCGCCAGGATCCGCGACCGCTACACGGTGGTGACCAACGGCTTCACGGCGAATCTGACCGCCGTACAGGCCGCGCGTCTGAGCCGGCAGCCGGGTGTGCTCAAGGTCAGCCCGGACGGGTGGAACAAGGTGACGGACGACTCCAGGTCGACCGACTTCCTGGGCCTGTCGGGACCGCACGGCCTGTGGTCGAAGCTCGGAGGCACCGCGAAGTCCGGCAAGGGCGTGGTGGTCGGCGTCATCGACACCGGCATCTGGCCCCAGAGCGCGTCGTTCGCCGCGCCCGCCCTCGGCACCGCGCCGCCCACGGCCAGGGACCCCTACCGCCCGTTCCTCAAGGGCGACGAGATCAAGATGAAGAAGGCCGACGGAGGCCTCTTCAGCGGCCACTGCCAGACCGGTGAGGAGTTCACCGAAGCCGCCTGCAACACCAAGCTCGTCGGCGCACGGTACTTCGGCGACGGCTGGCTGTCCCAAGTGCCGCCTGAGCGACGGGGCGACTTCGTGTCCCCGCGGGACGGCGGAGGGCACGGCACGCACACGGCGTCCACCGCCGCGGGCAACGCGAACGTCCATGTGACCGTGGACGGGCATGACTTCGGGAAGATCTCCGGAGTGGCGCCGGGCGCGGTCGTATCGGCGTACAAGGCGCTTTGGACGGGCAAGGACGAAAAGGACTCCGGCGGCACCGACTCCGACATCGTCGCGGCGATCGACCAGGCGGTGGCCGATGGTGTGGACGTCATCAACTTCTCGGCGGGCGGCATGGTGGAGTCGCGGCTCGACTCGCCCATCCAGCAGGCCTTCCGAGCCGCGGCCCAGGCCGGGGTCTTCGTCTCCACGGCCGCGGGCAACCAGGGCCCCGATGCCGGGACTTTGGACAACACGGCGCCCTGGACCACCACGGTCGCGGCCAGCACGCTGGCGCTCCCCGAGGCCACGGTGAAGCTCGGCGACGGCCGCACATTCGTCGGCGGCAGCACCACGGTGGGCGCGGCGCTCGGGCCGAAGCCGCTGGCCCGGGCCGGTGACGTGAAGAATGCCGAGGCCGCGGACGAGGCGGCACGGCTGTGCCGGGACGGCTCCCTCGACCCGGCGAAGACGGCCGGGAAAGTCGTGGTGTGCGACCGCGGCATCACCGCCCGGGTGAGCAAGTCCGCCGAGGTGACACGGGCGGGCGGGGTCGGCATGGTCCTGGTCAACACATCCGACCTGGACACCGACGCGGACATCCACACCGTGCCCACCGTGCACCTGAACGTCCCGGGAGCCACGACGGTCCGCGACTACGCGGCCACGCCGGGCGCCACAGTGACGCTCCAGCCGGGCGGTTCCTCGGGGACGCCGTATCCGCAGATCGCGCCCTTCTCCTCCCGCGGCCCCTCGACCGTGAACCAGGGCGCGCTGATCAAGCCGGACATCGCCGCTCCCGGCGTCGGTGTGCTCGCCGCCGTCGCACCGCCCAGCAACCTCGGCCACGACTTCGACTTCATGTCGGGTACGTCGATGGCCGCCCCCCAGATATCCGGTCTCGCCGCGCTCTACTTCGGCGTCCACCCCACGTGGTCCCCGATGGCGGTGAAGTCCGCCATGATGACGAGCGCCGTGGACACCAAGACCGCGTCCGGCGGAGCGAACACCCACCCGTACGAGCAGGGATCCGGTGAGGTCGATCCCACCGCCATGCTCAACCCGGGCCTGGTGTACGACTCGTCGAACACCGACTGGCTCGGATACGAGGAAGGCCTGGGTATCCACACCGGGACCGGTACCGACCCCATCGATCCCAGCAACCTCAACTACCCGTCCATCTCCGTCGGCAAGCTGCTGGGTTCCCGCACCGTCACCCGTACGCTGACCGCGGCTCGTCCGGGCCTGTACCGCGCCTCGGTCAAGCTGCCCGGCTTCCGCGCCGAGGTCACCCCCTCCACCCTGCGCTTCACCCGCGCCGGCCAGACCGCCAAGGTCAGCATCAAGCTGACGCGCACGACCGCGGCCTCCGGCAAGCCGGTCACGGGGCACCTGACCTGGACCGGCAGCGGAGAGCTCACCGTGCGCAGCCCGATCGCGGTGACCCCGTACACGCTGCTGGCCCCCGACCGGGTCGTCGGCGCCGGGAGCGAGGGCGGCGTGTCCTACTCCCTGACCCCGGGAACCGAGAAGGTGACGCTCACCGGCCACGCCCCCGTCGTGGGTCGGCCGGTGCAGGGTGAGGTCTCCGCCGCGACCGACGGCGAGCAGGACTTCGCCTTCACGGTGCCCGAGGGCGGCGGGGCGGGCGAGTTCTTCGCCACGACGGACGACCCCGAAGCGAAGGTGGCCCTGCTGATCTGGACGGCGCCGACGGACGGGCGGCCGGGGCAGATGATGGGTGAGCTGAGCACGTACGCGCACCAGGCGCGGGTCAGCGTGTCGTCCCTGCCACCCGGCAAGTACCTAGCGTCCGTCTTCGCCTTCGACTACCTGGAGGGAACCTCGGCCACGAAGTTCACCCTCCAGTCGAATCTACTGAGGATGGACACTCCCACGACCGGTACCTTCACCGTGTCTCCGACCGACCCTGCCACCGAACCGGGCGTGCCGTTCACCGTCACCGGCAAGTGGTCCGGCGTGAACACGACCGCCCCGGCCACCGCGTACGTCCGATACCCGGACGGCACCGGAACGCTCGTCAGCATCGGCGGCTGACCGGACGACTCCGGCGGGCCGCTCGACGGCCCGCCGGAGCCCAGGCCATATGTGTGCCCTTACGGCGCGGACCGCTACGAAGACGGTGAATGTCGAAAAGCACTGATTAGGCCGTCAAAAAATTTCTACGATGGTCTCCGAGCACTACCACGTCGTCACGCGCAAAGCGGTATGACAAGTGGGTCACTCTGTATACGGAAATCCCCCTTCGGGCAGCACGGTACTCCGGGAGAAAATCTCCTGGACCCGGGATGCGGGACCGGGAAGTCCGGCCTCGAACGGCGACCACGCGGTTTCCAGGTGACAGAAGTGGATCTGCCCGAGGAGATGCGTGACAATGAGCGAGCCGCTCACGCATCTAGCGCACGTACATGAACTTGCCGCAGCGTTCCAGGGGGTGGCCCGCACACTGGCCCCGGGCGGCCTCTTCGTCTTCGACTTCCCCACGGCAGGGTTCAACGATCGCCTGGACACGTGGAGCGTCATTGACGAAGCCGAGGACGCGGTCCTGCTCTGGCGTGGTGCGCCTTCCGGCGACCGTGCGGTTCAAGGAGACCGTCACTCACCACTATTTCCCACCTGGTCAGGTCGAAAAGCTCTTCTCGTGGCGGTATTCGCCGTGGAGTCGATCTACGGCATCTATCAAGTCGAGTTGCAGTCCGGGGGGTCGATCTGGAAAGGGGCCGGACGTTCTGGGTCGCGGCTCGTAGATGAGAGCGCCCGATACGCGGAGTAATTCACCTGGGTGTGCACGGCGGACTTTGAGTGCTCCGTCGTGCAGACATGCGTGTCCCCAACGAACCGCGGCTGTTCCCGAAGGTCGTGTCATATGTTTCTCCCCGCGGACATCCGCCGCAATGGAGTGCGGCCCCACCTCTACGTCGTTATGCGTGTAGGGCTTGCCCTACAGGGAACGGTGGCCGAGGTAGTGCCCGAGGGTGCGTGCGGGGTTCCTCTGTATGAGTGATACACAAACCGTAGGGCTCCCCCTATGGTCCGGCCTTGAGAGCGTTCGGCATGCTGAGACCATGTGCATCAACATCGTCGTCGTAGACGACGACCCTGGGTTCCGTCGCATCGCCACGACGCTGCTGACGGCACGGGGCCTGCGTGTCGTGGCGGAGTCCCAGGACGGCGCCTCGGCCCTGGCCGCCGTGCGGGCACATCGCCCCGACGGGCTCCTGCTCGATCTGCACCTGCCCGATCTGGACGGACTGACCGTAGCGCGTCGGCTGGCCGCGGAGGACAACCCGCCGCGGATCGTGCTGACCTCTACCGACAAGTCGTTCTGGTCGCCGGAGGAGTTGGAGAGAGCGGGAATCACGTCCTTTGTCGCCAAGGACAAGCTGTTCGACGCCGACCTGCAGGGCCTGTTCGCACCTTCCGCCTCCTGACGGAAGCCCCCTGGGTAATGGCCCTCTTCTCCCGGCCCGAGTCGCTACTGTCCGAGGTAGCGCAGCACCGCAAGTACCCGTCGATGCTGTCCGGTGGCCGCCTGGCTGAGCCCAAGCTTCATGAAGATCCCGGTCACGTGCCGCTCCACGGCGGCGACGCTCACGAAGAGCTGCTTGGAGATACCCGTGTTGGAGTGACCCTCTGCCATCAGCGCCAGGACCTCCCTCTCCTTCGGCGTCAGCGCGGCCAGCGGGTCTTCCGGACGCTTGCGCCCCAGTAGCGCCGCTATCACGTCCGGGTCCAGGGCCGAGTCGCGGGCCAGGACACGCTCGACGGCGTCGATGAGGATTTGGGGGCTGGCCACCTTCTCCTTGAGGAGATAACCCACTCCGCTCGGGTCGTCCCCGACCAGGTCAAGCGCGTAGGAGGCGTCCAGGAACTGGGAGAGGACGATGACGGCGGTCTCCGGCCACGCCGCGCGGATCTTCTGCGCGGCGCGCAGGCCGTCGGCCTCCAGCTCCGGCGGCATCCGGATGTCGGTGATCACCACGTCGGGGCGGTGCTCCTCGGCGGCCCGGACGAGGTCCACCGCGTTGTCGACGGCCTCGACCACGTCGATGCCGGACTTGCGCAGGATGGCCGCGATGCCTTCGCGCATGAACGGCTGGTCTTCACCGAGCACCGCCCGCAGTGGTTGGCTCATGGCGGCATCCTAGCCTGACGCGTGTCTCGCATATATGACAAATACCGTCCTCGGGCGAACCGCCGAAGGCACACATGTGTGACCTCGGCAAACGCTCAAGCGGCGCCGGTCGCGTGTACCTCCCGCGGTGTGGTTAGTGGCACCGTGGCGATCAGCCGCACCACGCCGAGGTCCGACTTGGCCAGCTCGCGCCATTCCGCTCAGAGCTTGCCGGCCGCAGTGGTGAGGGGCTGGACGGCCGAGCGCCGCCTGTCGTGTTCGGCCCCTCACGGGTCGTAGAGGGCGAGTTCCCCCTCGAAATGGCACCTGGCACCGGAGTCGCCGACCGCGGCGCACTTACCGGTTCCTCCAAGGGTGCGGGGGCGGCGCCGATCGTCGTCGGGGGATGTCGATCGCCCGGATCACGGCAGCCTCCAGTGGTCCGCGTGCCGCACGGCCGTGAGTACGGCCGGGCGAGGGCGACCGGCCGTGTTTGCGCATCACTATGGGTGCTCACATGTGATGGGCACTCGGTCGTCACACGAGATGTGTCTCGTCCGTGACACAGGATGTGTCCTCGCCGCGTCCGCCGGCTGTCAGGGACATCTGAGCCGAGGCGGGGGCGCACCTCACGGGCAGTGTAGGGAAAACCCGAGGTCTGGGCGCTTCCTGGGGTCGGATCCGGTCGGCCGGGACCGGCCGACGCGAGAACATCGCCGCAGTTCACACGGCCTGTGCCCGCCGCGAGGGTGGGGTAGGCCCTACGACGGCGTGGGGGAACCCCGAGCAGGGGCGAGGGAGCGCACGACAGACCAGGATGCGGCCCGCTTCGAGACTTGGCGCTTGGATCGAGGGTTTCGTTGTGAAGCGCGATGTGTCGGTCAGCCGCCACCGCTGGACACCTCTTGAGCTGCCCCCCACAGGAACTGAAGAGTTCATCGACAGGACGAGAATGCGCCGCGCTGCATCGAGCACTTGTGGCTGACGAACGGGGATCGGACATGGAACAGCTGGAAACACTTAGGGACGAGGTCCGTGATTCCATGCACCGCGCCGACGTCCAGGTGGCCGCCCGCCCGGGTGGCGCCCTCACCCGGGCGACGCTGCTGGTCGGCTCGCTGGTCTCGGCCGCCGTGGGTGGCCTGCTGATCGTCGTACATGTGCGCACGCCTGTCGCGGCCGGGGCGCTCTTCGGGGTGCACGTGGCGGTCCAGGGGGTGCTCCAACTGCTGGCCGTGCACGAGTCCAAGGCCTCGGCGGCGGTCCGGTGGCTATTGGCCGTCGGCGGCTTCGCTGCGCTACCGCTGGGCGCGGCCCTCTTCCACGGCTGGGCCGACACCGTGTTCCTGCTCGCTCTGTGGACCGGCTGCAGCTGGCTGTTGAGGGGACTCACCATGGCCGTGTCCGTCACCTCGCCCTCGGTACGGCAGGTCTTCGTCTACGACGACGTGCTGAACGCGGTGATTGTGTCGGCCGGTCTGTTCATGACCGCTTTCCCCTTCTCGTCCCTGGAGCAGCTGGCCGACGTCGGAGGCTCCGTACTGATGGCCACTGCGGCGTTCGAGGCGCTCGCCGCCGCACGGCGGCACCCCCGGACCCTTCGCGCCGTCGACTGAGCCGAGCCCGGGCGTAGGAGCACGACAACCCATGTTTCCAGGCCGGTTGACCGGCCAGGTCCCTAGGAGGCGACCATGAAGAAGTGCCACCTTGCGCTGACGATCACACACTGGGTGATCTCCGAACTCGACCTGCCGCTGAACTGCGAGTTCTCGTACAACACCCATGACCCGCTTGCCATAACGCTGGTCTTCGACACCGATGGTGAGCGGCCGGTGCGCTGGATCTTGTCCCGGGATCTGCTGGCCGAAGGCATGACCGTCCGCGCGGGCGAGGGTGACGTGGTGCTCTGGCCGGTGCTCGACCAGGACGGTGAGCCGTCCTCCTTCTGCGTTCAGGTGGGGAGTACCCGCAGGTCGGCACTGTTCGAGATCCCGGCCGAGCCGGTCGCGAAGTGGCTGGCCCGGACCTACGACATGGTTCCGAAGGGGGCCGAACTGGACGGGGTCGACTGGGACGAGCTGGTCCAGCTGGCGGAGTGACACAACCCGGTTGGGACGCCATAGGCACAGAAAGGAAGACCATGCGAAACGCACTGCGCCCCCTACTGAGCGAGTGGCAATGGCAGCAACGTGCCGCCTGCCGCGGAATGAGCAGTTCCACCTTCTTCTCGCCGCCGGGGGAGCGGGGCCGGGCACGCCGCGACCGCGAGGAGCGGGCCCGCGCCATCTGCGGCCGATGCGAGGTCCTCGACATCTGCGCGGCCACGGCCCTGAAGCACGGAGAGACCTACGGCGTCTGGGGTGGGCTGTCCGACGATGAACGCCGGCGCCTCGGCACGGGGACCGCCGCCAAGGCCGAGACGTACGACGCGGCCTCGCAGTGACGGGAGGGTGTGGCACCCTGCGGAGACCGCACCCTCCCGGACCTGACGCCGCCCGCCTGGTCCTGATCCGCCGTCACCATCGCGCTGAGGGCGGATCAGCCGTGGGGCTCGGGAGCCACCGTGGGTGCGGCTGGCAAGGAGACGGCCGAGGCTCGGGACCGGCCGGCCAGACGGTGTGTGGCCCACGCCAGCAGGGACGGACTCACGGACGCCAGGACGGTGTAAGCGGTGTCTACGTGGTCGCCGCGACCAACCGTGCCGAGATCCTGGCCCCGATCCACCCGGCCTTGCCGGTTCGACCGGGTTGGTGACCGCCTCACTGTGGGCCGCGGCGGCCGATCGATGCCACTCGCCACGGACGTGGACCTGGCCCAGGTCGCCGGTACGACCCCGGACATGACCGGCGCCGAACTGGCCGACGTCGCCAACGAAGCCGCCCGCCTAGCCGTCAAGTGCGACCGGACCCGGGTCACCGGGCACGATCTGTCCGACGCACTGAAGAGGTGCAGCTTGATGCGCAGCGTCCGCTGCTGATGCCACAGGAGGAGCGGCGCCGTACTGCCCAGCACGAGACTGGGCCTTGCCTTGCTCGGCATGCGGCAGCCGGGCGCCGACTTGAGCCGCATGGTCACCAAGTATCTGGGCCAGCTGCCGGCGACTGGAGGCGGCGGACGTGCTTCGGCCCCTTCTCCCGCAACGCGTCCTTCCAAGTCAAATGACGGATGCGTGCCCGAGGTCCGGCTGTGAGAGTCGTGCCAGCGGCGTCGGTGTGGTCAGGGGCGTCGGGCGTGGGGGAAGGAAAATACGCGATGACGTCGATCGCCGATGAATGGGGAAGCGTCTTTGACGTCGTACGACAGCCAGTCTGGGCAGTGGACTCCGATCACGCCGTGCGTTACGCGAACGCCGCGGCTGCCGAGACGATGGGATACGGCTCTCCGTCCGACCTGTTGGGCCACGACGGCCGCCCGGCCACTGCACCCGGGGCACCGGAGCCCGCACCCGCCGGGCTGACAGGGCCCGTTCGGGGCGAGGGCACGCTCACACGTGTCGACGGCTCGCTCCTACCGGTCGAGTGGGCCCTGATGCCACTGCCCCGGCCGGGCGGCAGCACGGCCCTGTACGTCTTCCGGTCTCTCGTCGAGCCGACCCCAGACGGTCGTGTGCCCCGGGACGCGGGACTGCTGTTCCGGCTCCTCGTGCACCGGCAGGCGCAGCGGGAGCGCCAGTACGCCAGGACCCTTCAACAGGAGGTCCAGGAACGCATGGTGAGAGCCCTGCTCGGGCTGAACATCGCGCGGCAGGAGCTGGGCACGGCCTCTGCGCAGGCGGTCGACCTGCTGGACGGCGCGGCACGCGATACCGAGGAGGCCCTGGCCGGCGTCCGGGACGTCACCGACGCTCTGTGCCCCGGGGCCCTACGCGCTGGAGGACTGCCCGCGGCGCTCGCCGCCCTCGCCCGGCGCTGCCCGGTGCGAATGGCTGTCTCGGGCACGCTGACCGAGCGGCTGCCTTCGCTGGTCGAGACACACGTGTACCTTCTCGTCGCAGAGGCCGTCGAGCGTGCCGTGGACCACGGCCAGGCCGCTCGCGTCCAGGTGACCGCCGACCTCGGAACGAGCCTGCTAGTCACCGTCGTGGACGATGGAGTGCCGCCCGCGGGGGCGGCGGACCTGACGGCGCTGGCAGCCCTGACCGAGCGGGCTGCGATCCTCGACGGCACACTGACGGTGAGTCACACACTCGGCACGGGCACCACGGTCACGGTGGTCGTCCCGCTCCGGCCGGACGCCGTCCCTGGGCCCGGACACGCTGCCGCCCTTTGAGCGCGGCGGCGCCTGCCACACGGCCGGCCGGATCAGTCCCGTATCGGGATCTGGATCAGGATGGTGGTGCCGCCTCCGGGCGGGGACTCGATGGCCAGCTTGCCGTCGAACGCCGCCACCCGGTCCGTCAGCCCGGTCATCCCGCTGCCGGGGCTGGCCTCGTCCACACCGCCGACACCGTCGTCGGCGACCTTGATCCGCAGCGTGTCCGCGAATTCGACGGAAACGTCGATCCGGGACGCCTGAGCATGCTTGACCGCGTTCGTCACTGCCTCGGCCACGACGAAGTATGCGTTCGACTCGACGGTGGAGGAGATCCTCCGTTCGTCCGTGCTCTCGACGACAGTGGGCACCGGACACCGGGATGCCAGGTCCTGCACTGCCGCCACGAGGCCCTTCACGGTGAGCACGAGCGGGTAGATCCCCGACGCCAGTTCCCGTAGCTCGTTGATTGCTGTCTGCGCGTTGTCGATGGATTGGTCCAGTAGGTCCGTTGCCGCCGTCTCCGTCTCGGGGACCAGCTCACGCGCGAGCCGGAGCCCGATCATCAGGCTCACCAGGCGTTGCTGCGCCCCGTCGTGCAGGTCCCTGGCCGTACGCCGGTGCACGGCTTCGGTGCTTTCCATGATGCGTCTGCGGCTGTCCTGGAGTGAGGCTGCCATGGAGTTGAAGGCGGTGCCCAGTGCCCCGATCTCGGCCACCCTGCTCGGAGGAACCCGCACACCCAGGTCCCCGCCCGCGAGTTGCTCCGCCGCAGCCGCCGCCCCGCGCACCGGACGTACCACCGCACGGTGCTGGAGCACCGTGAAGACGGTCACCAGCGCGGTCGACGCCGCGAGTCCCACGGTTGCGGCGACCACCGCCTGGTGGCTGTTGGCCCCCGCGGCGTCCGTGCGTTCTGCGAGCTGGGCGCGTTCGTCCGTGATGTACTCGTCGAACTCGGCTCGCAGGGCATCGACGCGCCCCTTGCCCTCAGTCATCACCTCGAGACCGGACGCGGCGGGATCGCCTCGGCGGACCATCTCGACCAGTGGCACCGAGTAGTCCTTCACGAAAGACTGAAAGTCCCGCGTGATCTGCTCGGCGGTACGTCGCTGATCCTGGGAGGTGGCGCTCTCGGTGAACCGCCGGGCCGTCGTGGGGTACGCGGCGCGCGCCGCCCGCCACGGCTGGAGAAATGTCTCCCGCTCCGTGATCACGAAGCTGCTCTGTCCTGCCTCCAGGTCGAGGAGCAGCTGTTTCATGTTGCCCGCCTCGACGAGGGCCGTCCGGGAGGCGCGTCTGGCCGAGACAGAATTGTTCGCGTCGGCGATCGCCCACAGCAGGACGGCGAAAGCGACACATATCAACGAGGCGAGCAGGCCGCCTGCCGCGACCGTGAGGCTCGTCAGCCCCAGTCGCCGGCCTCTGTGCTCCTGTTGTGCGCTCATACTCCGCCTAGCTATGGAAAGCTTGAAACATGCCGAGTGTGCAATGTATCGGTAGGCAAGCAGAAGACATGTTCATAAAATGAGGCCCTGCACACATTTGCCGTCGACGTTCCTCCCTGGCCATGTCACTGCCTGTTCTACATCCGCTCGTGTGGTCGGTGTAGTTCGAACAGGGTGCTGGATCGGGTGAGTTGAGCGGTGTTGAGGCATGAAGGCAGACTTCCCAATGGGCTTGTCAAGCTGAGCTTGCGGCGGGTTGTGCGGGTTCGAAGCGGCGTCCGTCCCGCAGTAGGGCCCAGAGACACGTTGACGCGTCGCCGGGCCAGGGCCAGGACGGCCTGGGTGTGGCGTTTCCCCTCGGCTCGTTTGCGCTGGTAAAAGCGGCGGGATTCCGGGCAGAAGTGGATGCTGCTCATGGCGGACATGTAGAAGACGCGCTGGAGCCCGCGGTGGTAGCGGGTGGGGCGGTGCAGGTTCCCGCTGACGCGTCCGGAGTCGTGAGGGGCGGGGGCCAGTCCCGCATAGGTCGCGAGCCGGTCTGCGCTGCCGAACAGGCCCATGTCGCCGCTGGTGGCAGCGAGGAACTCGGCACCGAGCAGAGGACCGATGCCGGGCATGCTGGTCACGATCTCTGCGTGCGGATGGGCCCGGAAGGCCTTGGCGATGTCCTCGTCGAGCTCGGCGATCTTTCGGTCGAGGTCGAGCAGCACCAGCGCGAGAGCCTGGACCAGCCGGGCGGCGGCCTGCTCACCGGGAACCGCTGTGTGCTGCCGGCCGACGGCTTCCACTGCGGTCCGGGCGAGCACGGCTGACCAGCAGGCTCCGCGGCCGCGGAGCCACTTCTCGAGGCGGCTGGCGCCGAGTGGGCGGATCGCGTCGGCCGTCTAATAGCCCGTCAGCAGAACCAACGGTCCCATGTTGGCCAGGTTCAGCTCACGCTCCAGGGCGGGGAAGATGCCGGCCAGCAGGCCGCGCAGACGGTTGGAGGCACAGGTCCGGTCGCAGACCAGGTCGGTGCGCCGAGCTGTCAGGAGCTTCAGCTCTGCCATGGCTTCGTCCGCGGCCCTGAGCGGGTGGCCGCGCCTCCGAGCGCGAAAGCCGCTGCGGTCGCTGCTACCGCGACCCTGCGTGCGATCACCGTGATGGGTCCCGATCTTGTCGGGAACTTGGCCCGCAGTACTTCGCCGTGGTGCCTACACATGCCTCCGACACATTCCACCATCCGCCCCGGCGCATCAACGGTCAACACCTCACCCGGATTGGGACATATACCCGGGGGTGTTCTTGAGTGGTGCTGACCAGCGGGGCAGCGGGACCTGTGTAGATCGTTCCCCGTCGTGCGAGTGATCGTTGCCCGTGGTTAGTACTCGTACAATGCGGCCAGTCGTGGCAGTCGGCGGGTGAGTTCGTCGCTGTCGTCGAAGTCGAAGTCCCATTCAGGATCGAGGTCCGGGTAGCGTGCGGTGGGCACGGTGTCGGGGATCTCTTGCCCGGTGAGGTTCAGATGGGCTTGCCAGGCGATGTTGAGCGCGTCCTCGCATTCAAGTTCGTAGCCCTCGGGGGCGACGAGGCGGACGGTGGGGTTGTCGGCCAGTGCTTGGGGGTCGGCCAGGGCCTGCTCGAAGACTTCGCGTCCCTGCAGGATCAGCCAGCCGCGGAAGTAGTCGAAGCCGTCGTCGGAGCATCCGCCGTTGATCATGTAGGCGGCGGCCCAGAGCGGAGCCCGGTAGGAGTCCGCCAGTAGCTGGTACACGGCCTGATGGGCACTGATGACCTCCTGGGGCGGACGGGCGGCGAGCAGGGCGGTTGCCTCACGGGCGATGGCATCGGCGTCCGCCGTGTCGGGGGCCTGCTGGCGCGCTTGCTCGATCAACGCCCAGAACGGCTGTGTGTCCATGGCGGCAGAGCTTGCCACGGGGGTCTGACAATCAGTCCCGCGATGCTTGGTGACTTTGCGCAGCAATGCGGGGCCCAACAGATCAAGATGACCGAGACCATCCACGTTGCTCTCGACCAGGCCGGGCTGCTGGCCGACGAGCACTTCGTCGACCGGCAGCTACATCACCGCCAGACTGCTGGCCACCAGCGCCGGCAGCCACGGCGTCGAACTCACCGGACCGATCCGTGCAGACATCACCTGGCAGAGCCGACGGAGGCTTCGCGATCGACGGCTTCCTCAGCGACTAGGACGCCCACACAGCTGTCTGCCCCGGACACCGCAGTGTCCGCTGGCCCTCCGAGGGACCATCCCCGCAGGTGCAGGGAGCACACGGTGCTCGGCCAATCGAGCGCGCCGACCCAGGGACCATCCCCGCGGGTGCGGGGAGCACACTCGGTGACCTGCGGGTTCATGACTGACGAGTGGCGTTCGGAAGCACTCTTGGTTAGACCGGCATTCCGTTCATAGGGGGCAAATTTTCGGTTGTTGGTCGTCAAGTCGAGGCTGGCCGGGGATCGTACGCCGCCGGACCTGCTGTTGCGTGGGGTTGGGCGGATTCCGGTCGTGATGGTGTTCGGTTTCTTGAAGGGGGAGTTGTCGGGCGGTATCTGCCTGTAGGTATCAGGGATGGTGCATGACGGGGAGTGCAGGTCTGGGCTGGGGGATCGGCTTGAAGGGCCCGTGCGGACGGTGTGGGCGAAGCATGACCGGGACAGCGAGGCTGGTTGCCGTTGTGGCGGCATATGGAGGACAGCGCCGCGGTGGCGGGGCTGTTGTGGGACCGGTGGCTGCCCGGGAACGTCCGGGCTCTGATTTCCGAGGTGTTGCCGGGCGGTGAGGGGGATGGCCGGCGGCTGGCGGTGTGGCTGGCGGGTGTGCACGACATTGGCAAGGCGACGCCGGCGTTCGCGTGTCAGGTCGACCCGCTCGCCGATGTGATGCGTGCGCACGGTTTGGAGATGAAGACGCGGCGTCAGTTCGGGCCTGACCGGCGGCTGGCTCCGCACGGTTTGGCCGGACAGGTGCTGTTGGCTCAGTGGTTGGAGGAGGAACACGGCTGGAGCGGGCGGCAGTGGGCGCAGTTCGCGGTGGTCGTGGGCGGGCATCAAGGTGCGCCCCCGGACCACGGGCAGCTCAAGGGCCTTGACGACCGTCCTCAGCTGTTGCGGACTGCGGGGGCGAGCCGGGGCTGTGGCGGCTGGTGCAGGAGGAGCTGCTGGATGCGTGCGCCGATGAGTTTGGCGTACGGGATCGGCTCGCCGCGTGGCGGGCGGTGAAACTGCCGCAGCCGGTGCAGGTGCTGCTGTCGGCGTTGGTGATCGTCGCTGACTGGATCGCCAGCAACCCCGACCTGTTCCCGTATTTTCCGCAGGCGGCCCATCGTACGGGCGCCGAGCGGGTGGCGGCTGCGTGGCAGGGTCTTCGCCTGCCCGAGCCGTGGAGGGCCGAGGAGCCGCCCGAGGACGTGCAGGAGTTGTTCCGGACGCGGTTCGATCTGCCGCCGGGAGCGGTCGCGCGGCCGGTGCAGGAGGCGGCGGTGCGGCTGGCGCGCAGGATGTCCGCCCCGGGGTTGCTGGTGATCGAGGCACCGATGGGCGAGGGGAAGACGGAGGCTGCGCTGGCGGTGGCCGAGGTGCTGGCGGCGCGGTCGGGTGCGGGTGGGGTGTTCTTTGCGCTGCCGACCATGGCTACGGGCAATGCGATGTTTCCGCCGCTACTGGACTGGTTGAAGCGGCTTCCTGCCGAGGAGGGTACGCGGCTGTCGGCGCTGCTGGCGCATTCCAAGGCAGCTCTCAACGACGATTACGCGGATCTGCTGCGCCAGAGTGCGCAGCAGATTGCCGCCGTCGAGGTGGATGAGGAAGAACGCCCTTGGCGGCCCGCGGACGATCAGCGGATTGCGTCGGCCGAACTCGTGGCGCACGCGTGGTTGCGGGGGCGTAAGAAGGCGATGCTGTCGTCGTTTGTCGTGGGCACGGTCGACCAATTGCTGTTCGCGGGGCTGAAGAGCCGGCCTCTGGCGCTGAGGCATCTGGCGGTCGCGGGCAAGGTCGTGGTGATCGATGAGGCGCATGCCTACGACACGTACATGAGTGCCTATCTGGACCGGGTGCTGTCGTGGCTGGGGGCGTACCGGGTGCCGGTGGTGGTGCTGTCGGCGACGCTGCCCGCCGGGCGCAGGCGGCAGCTGGCCGAGGCCTATGCGGGAGCCGGCGGCGCCGGCGCCGTTGGGGCTGAGGAGTTTGAGGCGGTGGCGCGGACCGATGGGTATCCGCTGCTGACCGCTGTGCCGCCGGGCGGCACACCCGTCGTCGAATGCCCGCAGGCCTCGGCTCGCGGGGCATCGGTCCAACTCGAACGCCTCGACGACGACTTCGGTGTTCTGGCGGACCGGCTGGTCGCCGAACTGGAGGGCGGGGGGTGCGCACTGGTCGTACGGAACACCGTCAACCGGGTTCTGGACACGGCGCGGATCCTGCGCGAGCGGTTCGGTGACGACGCCGTCACTGTCGCCCATTCGCGGTTCATTGACCTTGACCGGGCGGCGAAGGACGCCGCCCTGCTCGCCCGGTTCGGCCCGCCGGACAAGAGCGAGGAGCGCCCGCGCGGACCCTATATCGTGGTGGCCAGCCAGGTGGCGGAGCAGTCCCTGGACGTCGACTTCGACCTGCTGGTGACCGACCTGTGCCCGGTCGACTTGCTGCTGCAGGGCATGGGGCGCCTGCACCGCCACCAGCGGGGCGAGGGCCAGGCGGACCGCCCTGGGCGGCTGCGTACAGCGCGCTGCCTGGTGACCGGTGCCGACTGGACGGGCCAGGTGCCCGTGCCGGTGCGGGGGTCTGTTGCCGTGTACGGCGCTTATGGGCTGCTGCGCTCGGCCGCCGTCCTGCTGGAGCACCTTGACGGTCCGCGCCGGCCGGTGCGGCTGCCGCAGGACATCAGCCCGCTGGTGCTTGCGCCATCAGGTCCAGCTCGGACAGGTGGATGTAACGGCGGGTCACGGGCAGCATGTGCAGCCCCGCCTCGTCCAGGCGCACCTCCTGGGAGCGAAGCGTCTGAGCGAGCGGGTCGTGTACGACGACCGACAACTTGGCGGAGCTGCCGCCGACGGACCGGGGGACGATCCCGGACTCCAAAGGGAAGGGCACTGGTGCCGGGTACCGCGGCCTCGATCACCAGACGTCCGTCGGGTGTCAGGGCGCGGAAGCACGATCGCAGGCAGGACATTTGTCGCTCGGATGTCGTGAGCAGGTAGAACGTGCTGGCCACGACGTAGATCAGCGGGAACTGTTCGGGCATCGCGAAGTCGGCCATGTCCGCGATCCGTGCCTCGATGGGAAGGACGCCACGGCGCTCCTCCAGACGCCGGATCATTTCCGTGGAGGCGTCCAGACCCACCACGCGGATGCCGCGCCGGGCCAGCGGCAACGCGATGCGGCCTGCGCCGATGCCGAGTTCGAGTGCGGGGCCGTGGCCGACGAACTGGACCAGAGCCTCGGCGACCGGTTCGGCCGACCCCAGGCTGGCTTCGTTGTACGTGGCAGCCCACTGGTCCCACAGCGCGGCCTGCTCCTCGTACACGCCCATAGGGCATTGCTCCTTTCCTGGACGGGAGAAGGGGTGCGGCAGGGCCCCGCCCTAGCGGTTGGAGGCCCTGCCGCACAGGTGGGGCGGCGTCAGATCACACCGCCAGCCGCAGGTAGTGGTCGACGGTGATGTCGGGGCCAAGCAGCCCTCGGACCGCCATCAGCAGGCGGGGGGCTCGCACGAGAGCCTGAGCCCATTCCTCCTCGGCGTGGGGGTTGCGTACGACCTCGCGCAGGCTTCCGCGGTGGGTTGCCACGAGTGCGGCGGCGCGGGCGCGGGCTGTCGCCGGCGCGGTCCAGTGGTGGTGGTGCTCGTATCCGGCCGATCCCAGTCGGCCGTCGCCCACAGGCGCGCTGTAAGTCCGCACGGTTGCGGAGGCGGGTGGCTCGGACATGAAGTGCCGTCTCGCTCTCATAGGGATGGAAGGGGACCTCAACGGCTCGCCCGCTCGGGGTGCTGTTCATTCACGAATGGCGGGCCTGAGTTCCTGGTCAGATGAGGATTGGGGGCCTTTCAGTGGCGGCGCACTGTGTTGGTGCAATGGGTGTGGATGAGATCCGATCTCGCCGCCGTGCCGGAAGGACTGGAGTAGTCGCGCGGCACGGAGGGCTCGCCGTCCCTGATCGGCTCTTCGCAGGCCGGGCAGATCCCCACTCCGCGCAGCCTCTCGTAGTGCTCGCACAGGGCATTCAGGGTGCGTGCCAGCCGCCGTGCGTAAGCCACCGCTCCGCTCAGCCCGGGAAGCGGGCTGGCGCGCAGCTTGCCGCGCGCTTCGCCGACGCAGGCGAGAACGCAGTAGCGGGGCACGCTGTCCCGCGGGAGATCCAGTGCCAACTGCTCGACCTTTGGGGCGAGGAGTTCCAGATGCCCGCGGAGCTGACAGGTGAGGGTTGCCAGGTCGTCGGCCGGGTGGGGCAGGGCTTCCGGTGCGGCGTCGGGCTCCAGCAGACGACGGGCTAGGTCGCGCATTGTGGAGAGGTCCAGTTCCAGCGCCTCGATCGCAGGACGAGTGGCGCTCACTGGGCCGTCTCCAGTGCGTTGCGCAGCACTACTGCCGAGGTGAGGCCGTGCTGTTGGGAAATGAGCCAGTACGGGCCGGGGGGTGCTTGCTTGTGGTTCGGCGGCAGCACCAAGTGGGCGTTGGGCCCAAGCGAGGCGGTCTGCGGCACGTCCCAGTTGGTGGTGCTGCCTGCAGGGACGAAGAAGTACAGCACCGGTTCGGGACGCATCGGGTCCACGGCCACGGCCCCGGGATCCGGGATCAATTCGATCGCACGGACGCCCAGGTGGCGTCCCACTTTGACGGCGTCCCATTCCACACCGGCGGGCGCGAGCCGCAGGCCGGCCGCGGTCAACATGTCTGCCGCATCGCTGATCATCTGTCGTCCGTCCTTCGTCGTACAGTGCGGCGAAGGTACGGCTGGACCAGTGGTGCTACCCGAACTGAGAGTTCGGGTGAACGGTGAGTTCGGGATCAGATGAGCTGGAGGCGTTGAACGAGTTCGTCGACCTGGCGGCGGAAGGTGGGGCGGACCCGTTTCTGAAGGTCGAGGATCATGTCGCGGGCGAGCGGACTGTGCGCGAGGTCCTCGGAGCAACGTCTTCCAAGTCCAGCAGATGGACGAGGACGGCTGCATCCTCGCGTCGCAGGTCGTGGCACCTGGCCAGCTCGAGACCAAAGGTGAACTGCCGCTCACGGCTGGGCAGTCCTTGCGTGCTGATCTGGTCGGCGACGCGAAGCCCCTCAGAGGCTTCGCCGGCGAGCATTTCGATGCTCATGGCGTGCATCGCGACATTGGTCGGCCCGAAGACGGTCCACTGGACGTTGCCCTCTCCCACCTGTTGGGCGAGCGGAGCAGCACGCTGTTCAAGCCGATGACGCGCCTCCCACCATCGGCGGCAGCGGGCATCGGAGACCACCGCGACCAGTTCGAGGGCGCCTTCAACTGCCTTGGCTCCTTCGGTTGCTGGCGCTTGATGCAGCTGCTGGATGGCCTGGAGAGCAACCTCCTTGGCTTCCTCGACGGCGCTCGGCTCGCTGTGTGAGAGCAGCACGTGGCCGAGGTTCCACTGTGCTGCTGCCATGCGCACAGGGTCGTCGGCATCCTCAGCCGCCCGGATCGCTCGATCGGCGACCAGCAGGGAGAGGTCCAGGCGTCCGGCCCGGCGGCAGTAGGACCGCAGTAGTCCGTACAAGTCCGCTGCTACGCACAGGACTTCGCGCCGCGCTTCGATGTCGGTCCCGGCGCGGTGCACCCGCAGGGCATGCTCGACGTCTGCGATGAGATCGGGAAGGACGATGGCTACTGCCGTGAACCGATCCTTCGACGATTGCCAGGTTCGCCACGCCTGTTCCACTCGTTCCCGAAGTTCCGCGGGTGCCGCAGGGGCGGAGCTGCCCGGGCGGTCGTAGCCCATGAGAGCGCGAGCTACGCCGGGCGCGGCAGCGAGAGGGACGGCCAACTCTTCGACACCGTCTTCGACCAGCAGGGCGGCCAGTGGCACTCCCAATTCGGCGGCGATCCGAGCGAGAACATCAGCCGATGGCACCTTCTGCCCAGCCTCGATCTGCTGGAGGTAACGTTCAGTGATGCCGCACAGCCCAGCGATGGCCGCCTGGGTCCGGATACCGTTCTTGCGCCGGTAGTGCTTGACCTTCTGGCCCACGGGCAGCTTCGGTGAGATCACCGTTCCGGCCCCTTCCCCAGTCACGTCTCGTACCGTCAGCGTAGGGCGCAGAGTGCTAACGCGTGCGCGGTCAGCACACGTTCGCGCAACACGAAATACCCCAGTGATGGGTGGGTAGTTGGGAGAGGCAATGGCGCGGCTGGTCCTGTGGGACATCGACCACACACTGATCGACACACGGGGGGTGGGTCGCGAGCTGTCGGCGGCAGCCTTCCTGCAGACCACAGGGCAGGCGATGCGGGAGCAGGCCAAGATCGACGGGATCACGGAACCCGTCATCTTCCGCGAGACCGCGAAGCTGCACGGACTGACCACCGACCGTGCCGACTTCGAGCGCTTCGCCCGTGCGCTGACGGCGGAGCACCTGAAACAAGCCGCGGAACTGCGGGAGCGTGGCCACGCCCTGCCCGGTGCGGCGGCCGCCGTCGCCGCGCTCGACGCTGTCGGCATCCGGCAAACCGTGGTGTCGGGGAACATCCGCCCCGTGTCGGAGATCAAGCTCCAGGTTTTCGGGCTCGACCGGCACATCCTGTGGGAGCTCGGGGCGTACGGCGAGGACAACGACGTGCGGGCCGAGCTTGTGAAGTTGTCCCTCCGCCGTGCGGGTGCTGCACCTGAGGAGGCCGTGCTCGTCGGTGACACTCCGGCAGACGTGCAAGGAGCCCATGCGAACGGTGTGCGGGTGATCGCTGTCGCGTCAGGACGCAGCGACGAGGGTGTATTGCGAGACGTCGGTGCGGAAGTCGTCTTGTCAGATCTGCGCGACACGGAGTTGCTGGTGAAACTCGTGCGTGGTGACAGTCAGTAGGCCGGCCCCAACAACTGCGTCAAACCCCAGGCGAGTCGGACTATCGAGCACCGTGCGCCGGCGATTCGGGCATTGCAGGTCAAGATTGCGAGTCGAGCGGGACCCTTCAAGGGCCAGGCCATGGCGGGCTCACTGATCGATTTACGCGAGTGCGAACAGCCTGGACAGCCTAGTGCCGAACCCTGGACGCGGGACGGTCGCACTGAATTGCCGGGATGGTTGGTTGTGCCATCCCGGCGTCCCACGCGCTTGAGGGCGGCAACCCAGGATCCGCTTGGGTAAAGAATCGGTCAACATGCCGATCCGACCTTGGTGTTAGATCGTGTTCGCACCTTGCAGTAGGAACGAAACGCGGCGGTAAATGTGGAGCCCTGCCTGTCCAGTGCAACGCAGGTCAGCGGCGGGGTAGCACGCCCAGGAGGGTTGCGGTCAGGGCCAGCTTCAAGGAGTCCTTCAGCTCCAAATGGAAGCGGGCCAGGTCGGGCTCGGCCTGGTAGGCCGCCTGCAGGCTGGGTGGGGGTGTGCTGTACGCCGACAGCGCGCCGGCCATGACCACGGTTTGCAGGCTGAACTGTGTTGCGTTCTCGCCCAGCTCCGGCAGGTACTTCAGGATCAGGGCGGTCATGGTTGTCAGGCGGACCAGGGAGGCGCGCTTGTAGCGTGCTACGACCTCGACGGAGACGTTGTGTTCCAGGACGCTGCCCTGTGCGCCGAAGAGGTCGCACAGCACCACTCGGCCGGAGAGCGAGCGGCTGAGGATCTCGGCCACCGCTGCCGCCCGCTCGGCCATGGGTAGATTTTCGTCGATGCCGGCCGCCAACTCGCCTGCCAGTTCCGTCAGCCACTCCTGCAGGAAGCGGTCCAGCAGTTCCAGCAGCACCGCCTCGCGAGACTCGAAGTAGCGCAGCACGTTGGGCTTCGCCAGGCCTACCCGGCGGCTGAGCTCGTTCAGGGTGACCGCGGCCACAGGCATCTCGTCGAGCATCGCCGACGCCGTGTCGAGGATTGCCCGTCGGCGGATCTCCCGCTGCTCTTCGGTTCGCGCCCGCTGGAAAGTCACGATCACCAGCCTAACTTAGGTACCTGCGGTACGTTGACAGCGTACCGAAAGTACTTTAACGTCGTCGGTGCAAGATACCTTCGGTACGTTAGTTAGTGGGGAGCCTGGCATGAGCGAGAAGTGGACGACGGCGAACATTCCGGACCAGCGCGGGCGGGTGGCGGTGGTGACCGGGGCCAACACCGGACTGGGGTACGAGACCGCCAAGGCGCTCGCCGAGCGCGGGGCGTCCGTGGTGCTCGCCGTGCGCAACGTCGAGAAGGGCGAGCAGGCCGCGGCCCGCATGACCGGCGACGTGACCGTGCAGGCCCTGGACCTGACCTCGCTCGACTCCGTCCGGACCGCGGCGGCGGCGCTGCGGTCCCGGCTCGACCGGATCGACCTGCTGATCAACAACGCCGGCGTGATGTATACCCCGAAGCAGACCACCCGGGACGGCTTCGAGATGCAGTTCGGCACCAACCACCTCGGCCACTTCGCGCTCACCGGGCTGTTGCTGGACCTGATGCTGCCGGTGCCCGGCTCGCGCGTGGTGACGGTCAGCAGCACCGGCCACCGCATCCGGGCCGCGATCCACTTCGACGACCTGCAGTGGGAGCGGTCGTACAGCCGGGCCGCCGCCTATGGTCAGTCCAAGCTGGCCAACCTGATGTTCACGTACGAACTGCAGCGCCGGCTCGCCACGCACGGCACCACCGTCGCGGTGGCCGCGCACCCCGGCATGTCCAGCACCGAGCTCGCCCGCAACACGCCCGCGGCCCTCCGGCTTCCGCTCACGTGGCTCGCGCCGCTGATCACCCAGACGCCGGCGATGGGCGCGCTGCCGACCCTGCGCGCCGCCACGGACCCCGCCGCGCTCGGAGGCCAGTACTACGGTCCCGGCGGACGCAACGAGGTCAAGGGCCACCCCCGGCTGGTCACCTCCAGCCCCCAGTCGTACGAGGTAGCCGTCCAGCAGCGGCTGTGGGCCGTCTCCGAAGACCTCACCGGGGTGAAGTTCCCCGTCGTTCAGTCCAGGCAGAACCCGTTTCCCTCCGGATCGGCCATCACGATGTAGCCCGCCCTGGTAGGAGGCGCCGGCTCGTCGCGGCGCAAGCGGGTGGCGCCGAGACCGACGAGGGGCTCGCACTCCGCTTCGAGGGCGGCCATCCGCTCGTCTCCGCGCAGGCCGGGTGCGGCGCGTGCGTCCAGGTGCAGGCGGTTCGGCGGCTATTTGATCGTGGACGTGCCTTCGGACGCTGCCACCCGCACTTCAGTCATTCCGCAGGTTCCCATAGCCGTACTTACCGGTGGCTGGCGGCTCGGGGGTCGTTCTGGGGGCAGGGGTATGCGCGCGGAGGGCACGGCACACGACCAGGTCGTGGTGGGCGGGAATGTATCCGGCAGGGGCTTGGTTGTACGAAGCGGTCGCAGTTTTATGTGTGTGTTTGTCTCAGTCGCAGGCTCGCAGAGAACGATGTTGCGGGCGCGAAGCTTGCCTTCAGGTTGCTGGAGGAGCCGCGTCGTGAACCGGCCAGGGATCTCGCACAGTGCGAGTTCCCTCACCCAGCCCCTGTAAGGAGCAGCAAATGACTCAGGGAACCGTGAAGTGGTTCAACGCCGAGAAGGGCTTCGGCTTCATCGCCCAGGCCGACGGCGGTCCGGACGTCTTCGTGCACTACTCGGAGATCGACAGCTCGGGCTTCCGTAGCCTCGAGGAGAACCAGCAGGTGGAGTTCGACATCGTGCAGGGCCCCAAGGGCCCGCAGGCGTCGCGCGTCCGCCCGCTGTAATCACGCATCACCCGGCAGGCCTGACCTGCCGCAGTTGATCTCATGAAGAGGGCCGGCACCAGCAGGTGCCGGCCCTCTTCGTATCCCGCACAGCCGTCCTGGCCGCGGTCAGCCCCCGGACGCCGTGACGACGGGCTCTTCCCACGCCCGGTCGACCACCCGTACGAGCCCCCTGTCTGTCAGCTTGATCCGGGGCGACACCGGCAGGGTCATCGTGGACAGACTCATGAAGGCGTTGCGGTGCCGCCAGCCCCACGCGTGCAGTGCCTCCCGGACGTCCGCCGCGCCCGCGGCGACCTCGGACGCGGGCGCGGGGGACATCACGCCGCCCACGGGAAGCGGGAGATGGACGGCGGGCCATCCGGCCACGGCCACACAGATCCCGCCGCACGAGCCGATGACGCGGTTCGCCGCCCGGCGCAGCATGCCCGCGTCGGTGGCGACCACAGTGAGGTTGTGGCTGTCGTGCGCGTACGTGGTGGCCGCCGCGCCCTCGGCCAGGTCGAAGCCCACCACCGGGGCCATCGCTCGGCGGCCGGTGCCGTGGTGACGCTCGTACACCGCGAGCAGAGCCGTTCTGCCCTCCCAGCGCACGACGCCATTCCGTACGGGCAGAACGACCTCGGCCGGTTCGGTGTAGGTGTCCACGGGGTTGACCCGCAGGGCCCGGAAGGTGTGGTCGCCGTCGGGGAGTTCGGCGTGCCAGAGGCAGTCGTCCTCCTCGAGCGGGGCGAGGCGGACCGAGTCGGCGAAAGGATTGTCCGGCTGAGCGAAGGGGTCGTCCGGTTGTGGCTCCGGCGCCCGCGTTCGGCTCCGTGCCCCGTCCGCCGTACGGCCGTCATGCTCCGGCACGACCTCGCCCCCGCAGACCACCGTCACGGGCGTCGGGTCGTCGAGAGCGCGCAGCAGCACGAGGTCCGCCCGCTTGCCCGGGGCCACCACGCCCCGGTCGTCGAGGCCGAGCCGGCGGGCCGGATGCAGGGTCAGGGCGCGCAGGACGGTCAGCGGACTCATCCCCGCGTCCAGCGCGACGCGGGCGATGTGGTCCAGGTGCCCGTGCTCGAGTATGGCGTCGGCCGCCAGGTCGTCGGTGACGAGGCAGAAGTCGGGCAGCACGGGCAGTGCGTCGAGTCGGCGTACGAGTTCGGGGCTGAGGGACTTCTCCTGAAGCATCAGCAGCATGCCGAGCCGCGCCTTCTCGACGGCCACCTCGGGGGAGTTCTTGGTGTGGTCGGAGTCGATTCCGGCCCACAGGTACTCCCCGAGGTCGTCGCCGGACAGGCCCGGACAGTGGCCGTCGAGACGTACGCCCTTGCGCCGCGCCGCCTCGACGATCGAGCGCATGCGCGGCAGGCCGGCCACGACGGCGCGGTAGTCCATCACCTCGCCGAGTGTGGTGACGCCGTCCCAGTCGAGCATCTCGGCGATGTCCTCGGCGGTCAGCCGGCTGCCGGCCGTCTCGAAACCCTCCAGGGCGGGCACGCAGGAGGGCACCGCCCACAGCATGGTCTGCGCGGCCCCGCGGCCCTGCTCGATCATCCACGCCATGGCCGCGCGCCCCGCCACGTTGACGATCTCGTGCGGATCGGCGAGGACCGTCGTCGTACCCCGCGGGACGGTGACCCGCGCGAACTCCGCGGGGGTGAGCAGCGAGCTCTCGATGTGCATGTGCGCGTCGATGTAGCCGGGCGCGACGAGCAGCCCGTCGGCGTCCAGGACGCGGTCGGCCTCGATCCGTACGCCGGGCGTGGCGACGGCGCGGATGAGGTCACCGGTCACCACCACGTCGGCCGGCAGGAGCTCGCCGGTGTGTACCGAAACCACCTCGGCACCACGGATGAGGAGGTCGCAGCGGCTGGGCATCGGCATGGGTCTCCCGCTCATTTCCTGCGCTGGTCGGTCAGAAGGTCTGGGTCTGGGTTTCTGGGTTCGACGCGTGCCCGCCGTCCGGGTGCGCGCCGTAGCGGTCCAGAAGCCGCGTCATGAGGAACGTCCGGAACGCCTGCGCGTCCACGCCGGTCGCCACACGCGCATTGGGCGGCAGCCCGGTGCGCCCGTGCACGTCGGCGACCAGGGCGCCACGGGTGAACTCGCCCGCGCACTCCACGGTCACCCACGCGTCCGTCCACTCCAGAAGGTCCGGGCGGACGGCGGCGGCCACGGCGAGCGCGTCGTGCACGGCACAGGCACGCACCTTGTGGCGGCGGGCGTAGCGCTCGACGAGGTGGCGCAGCATCCGCCCGGCGGCCGAGGTCACCGGTGCGCCGTCCGCGATGAGCACGTCGGCGTCGGTGAGCGGGGTGAGGGCCTTGCGGGTGACGTCGAGCCCGACGATGCGAAGGGGGACGCCGGACTCGGTGACGTAGCGGGCGGCCTCCGGATCGGCGTGGAAGTTGAACTCGGCGGCGGGGGTGGCGTTGCCCGGGGCGAAGGCTGCCCCGCCCATGACCACGATCTCTTTGAGCCGCTCGCGGGTGTCGGGGTGGGTGTGCAGGAGCGCGGCGATATTGGTGAGCGGCGCGGTCGCGATGACGGTGATCTCGCCCGGACCGCTGTCGTACACCTGGTCCGCGATCCAGTCGACGGCGTGGCCGGGGTGGACGGGCCGTACGGCCTCGGGGAGTTGGACGCCTCCCAGGCCGTAGGCGCCGTGCACCGGCTCGTCGGGCTGCCGCAGCGCGCGGGCCAGCGGCCCGGCGTGACCTCGGAGCACCGGCGCGGTCGCCGCGGGCCCGCCGATCAGGTCGCACAGCCGAAGGGCGTTGTCGACGACCTGGTCGAGGCCGACGTTGCCCGCGACGGTGGTCACGCCCGCGACGTCGAGCTCCGGCGACGCGTACGCCAGGAACAGCGCGATCGCGTCGTCGATGCCCGGGTCGCAGTCGATGACGACCCGCGCGGGGGCCCGGCTCATCCGGAGACCTCGCGCTGGAAGCGGTCCACCCACTCGTCGTTGTGCTCGACGGAGTAGGCCAGGTCGGGGGAGGTGAATCCGGCGGCGGACGGATCGGTCGCGGCCTTGCCGGCCACCTCGCTGATGGTCGCGGGGACCTCGGCGTCCTGGTTGACCGGCTTGTCGTTGAAGGAGGCGGCCGCCTTCTCCTGGACGTCGGCGGAGAGCAGGTAGTCGATGAACTTCTCGGCGCCCGCCTTGTTCTTGCCGCCCTTGACGATCTGAGCGGTGTTGGCGGCGACGTAGCGGCCCTTGTCGAACGGGGCCCAGCCGATGGGCTTGCCCGCCTTGGCCGGGTCCACGGCGAACAGGTCGAGGCCGGGTGCCATCTCGACCTCGCCGCGGTCGAGGAGACTGACCAGTTCGGTGCTGCGGCTGAAGAACTTCAGGACGTTCGGCTTGAGGTCGGACAGCTTCTTGAACCCGGTGTCGGTGTCCTTGGGGCCCGAGCCGTACGTCGCGGAGGCGGCCTGGAGGAACGGGGCGCCGGCGCTGGTGGACATGTCGGGGACGGCGACCTTGCCCTTGTGCTTGGCATCCCACAGGTCCTGGAGCGTCGGCGGCTGCTCGAACTTGTCGGTGCGGTAGAGCATGCCGAGCAGCTGGTAGGTGTACGCCGGGCCGTAGCCGTCCTTGCTCCGCGCGAAGTCGTAGGTCTTCGCCATGTTCGGGACCTTGGCGGGGTCGACCTTGTCGAACAGGCCCTGCTTCTGACCCATGGCGGCGAAGAGGTCGGAGATCATCACGACGTCGACGGTGGGGTCGGTTTTGTTGACGCGCAGCTTGGTCAGCCGGTCGGCGTTCGCCCCGGTCTCCACGGTGACGTCGATGCCCGTCTTCTTCTCGAAGGGCTTGACCACCGTCTCCTCGAAACGGTCCGCTCCGAAGCCGAAGGTGCTGACCGTCAGCTTCTTCGGGTCCGCCGCGGCGGATTCGGCGCAGCCGGAGAGGGCGAAGGCGACGAGGGACGCGACGGTGACGCCGGTCGTGAGTCTGGTGGTGCGGATCATGCGGGGAGCTCCTGACGGTCGGAGTCGGAGAGATCGCGCCGAGCGTCGCCGTCGTCGCCGGGCAGGGGGATGGCCTGTGCGTGGGGCAGGTGCAGCCGTATCGGTGCGCCCGCGCGCAGGGTGTCGTCGGTGGTGACGGCGTGCAGGGTGCGGTCGCCGGCGCTGGCGGTGACCGCGACGTCCGTGCCGCGGAATCGGACCGCCGTGACGGTCGCGTCGATCACCTCGCCGCCCGCGGGCGGTTCCCGGTCGGGGCCGAGGACGCCGATGTGCTCGGGCCGGATGGTGACCGGGCCGCGCCCGGGCAGGTCGAGGAAGTTCTCGTAGCCCAGGAACTCCGCCACGAAGCGGGTGGCCGGAGTCCGGAACACCTCGCGTGGAGGCCCTTGTTGGACGATCCGCCCGCGGTCGAGGATCACCATGGAGTCGGCGAGTTCGAGCGCCTCCTCCTGGTCGTGGGTGACCAGAATGGCCGTCAGCCCGGTTTCGCGCTGGACGCGCAGCAGTTCCTGGCGCATCTGGACGCGTAGCCGGGCGTCCAGGTTGGACAGCGGTTCGTCGAGCAGCAGCACCGAAGGGCGGATGGCCACCGCGCGGGCCAGCGCGACCCGCTGCTGCTGCCCGCCGGACAACTGCCGCGGCTTGCGCCCGGCCAGGTGGGCGAGGCCGACCAGGTCGAGGACCTCTGCCACCCTGGTGCGGATCTCGGCGGCGGGCACACCGCGCATCCGCAGCCCGAAGGCGACGTTCTTCTCGACGGTCAGGTGCGGGAAGAGCGCGTACGACTGGAACACCATGCCGATGTTGCGGTGCTCGGGCGGCAGGGTGGTGGCGTCCTTGCCGTCGAGCAGGATCGTGCCGCCGGTGGGCTCCAGGAACCCGGCGATCATCCGCAGCGTGGTCGTCTTGCCGCAGCCGCTGGGGCCGAGCAGCGCGGTGAACTCGCCGCGCGGCACGGTCAGATCGATGGAGTCGACGGCCACCGTGCCCGAGAACTCCCGGGTGATGGACTGGAGTTGGACCACTGGTGTCGTCATGGTGGGGGACATCCCTACTTGCCGAAGACCTTGTTGAAGCCGACGAGCCGCTCGGTGGTCAGGGCGACCAGCACGGTGGCTGCCAGCAGCAGCGTGCTCACCGCCGCGACGACCGGGTCGAAGGAGAACTCGACGTACTGGAGCATCTGGACCGGGAGGGTGGACACGCCGGGACCGTTGAGGAGCAGCGAAAGCGGCACGTTGTTGAAGGAGGTGAGGAAGGACAGCACGGCCGCGGAGACGATTCCGGGCGTCATCACCGGCAGGGTGATGTGGAGGAAGGTCCGCAGTGGGCCCGCGCCCAGGCCCCGCCCCGCCTCCTCGAGCGCGGGATCGGCCATGGCCAGCGATGCTCCGGTCACGCGCACCGCGTACGGCAGCAGGAGCACGGTGTGCCCGATCAGCAGTGCCCCGAGCGCGGTGATGCGCAGGGTGACCATCAGCTGCTGGAACAGGGCGAAGCCGAGGACGAGTTCGGGCACGATCGCCGGGGACAGGAACATGGCTTCGGCGGCCTTCCGGCCGCGGAAGCGACGGCGCTGGATCGCCAGCGCGGCAGGGATGCCGACGAGAAGCGCCAGCAGCGTCGCTCCGGCCGCCACCAGGGCGCTGGTGGCGAGTGACTCCTGGAAGGGCTGGTACGACAGCGCCTTGGTGAACCACCTGCCCGACAGGCCCGGCGGCGGGAACTCCACCGTGTCGCCGGAGGAGAAGGCGACGGCGACGACCAGCAGGATCGGTCCGAGGAGGAAGACCAGGGCCAGCGCGGCCACGGCGGAGAGGACGGGGCGCCCGCGCATCACACCGCCCCCACTCTGGACAGGCGCCCGGAGACCCAGCTCGCGGCGAGCACCAGCGCGGTCATGATGAGGGCCACCGCACTGGCGGCGCCCCAGTCGAGCTTCACGTTCGCGTAGTCGTACAGGAGGGTGGCCAGGGTGCGGTTGCGGGTCCCGCCCAGCAGCAGTGGCGTGGTGAACGCGGTGACCGCGCCGGCGAACACCAACGTCGCGCCCACCAGCACGCCGGGCAGCGCGATCGGCAGCACCACACGCCGGAAGGCGCGCCCGGAGCTGGCCCCGAGACCGCGGGCGGCTTCCTCCAGCTTGATGTCGACGTGGGACAGCGAACTGTACGAGGTGAGGATCATGATCGGGGTGAAGAGCTGGGTGAGCCCGGCGACCAGGGCGAACTCCGTGTAGAGCAGCTGGGTGCCGTCGTCGGCCAGGCCCAGTCCGGCCACCAGGTCGCTGATCAGGCCGTTGCGGCCGAGGAGGACCAGCCAGGAGAAGGTCCGTACGACGGTGCTGAGCAGCAGCGGGAAGACGGCCAGGGCGAGCAGCAGCCCCTGGCGGCGCTTGGGCGCCCGGGAGATCAGGTATGCCACGGGGAAGCCGAGCAGCAGGCAGACCGTTGTCGTGAGGACGGCGACCCGGATGGTGCGGGCCGCGACACCCAGGACGTAAGTGTCGCCGAGCATCCCCCCGAGCTTGCCGAGGACGTCGGGGTCGTCGGCGGCGGGCGGCGCGAACAGCGTGACGCCGAAGGGATAGAGGAAGCCGAACGCGAGAAGTGCCGCGCCCGGCAGGAGCAAGAGGCCTGATGCGGCTCTGCGCGACACGATCGGGGCCTTCCTGGAGTAGTTCTGAAGCGATGTGCTGCAACCGGTTGCAGCAACCGATTGCAGCAACCGATTGCAGGCAAGCTACGCTGGAGCCCGCGAGCCGGTCAACAACTGCTCGTAAAAAGCGTGTAACCAGCACTCGATCGAGACGTGCGACCAGCACCCGATCAGAATCAGCACTGGATCAAGAGAAGGCAGGAACGGATGGCTCGGCTGGCAGACGTCGCGCGCGCCGCGGGCGTGTCCACCTCCACGGCGTCTCGGGCCCTGAGCAGGCCCGAGATGGTGGCGCCGGAAACCCGCGAGCGGGTGGCGCGGGCGGCGGCCGAGATGGGCTTCACGCTCAACGCCACGGCGCGCGCCCTGACCACCGGCCGCACCGGCCTGGTCGGCGTCATCGTCCCCACCCTCGCCAACCCGTTCTTCCCGCCGATCGTCACCGGCGTCCAGGAGGCACTGACCGAGGCGGGAGGCAACGTCCTGCTCGGCGTGTCCGACCGCTCGGAGACCCGCGAACGCGAGCTGGCGGCGCAGCTGGGCTCCCGCGTCGACGGGCTTGTCCTCGTCGCCCCGGTCAGCGCGGACGCCGCGCTGCGCGAGCTCGCCGAGCGGCTCCCGACGGTGACGGTGGACCGCACGGTCCGGGGCCTGCCCGGGGTGGTCGTCGACACTCCCGGCGGCGTACGGGAGTTGATGGCCCACCTGACCGGCCTCGGCCACCGGCGCATCGCCTACCTCGGCGGCCCGCCTGGGTCCTGGATGGACCAGCAGCGCCGGAAGGCCGCCCGAACGGCAGTGGCCGACGGGGGAGGCGAACTGATCGTGCTGGACCCGGTACCGCCCCAGGTCGACGCGGGCCTGGCCGCGGCCGAGGATCTGGTGCGCCGGGACGAGGGCGTCACCGCGGTGCTGGTCTACAGCAGCTATGTCCTGCTCGGGCTCCTGATGGGACTGCGCGCCGCCGGGCTGCGCGTGCCCGAGGACATCAGCCTCGCCGCCTCGGACGACCTGACCGTCATCGGGATGACCCAGCCGGGCAGCACCGCACTGCACGTGCCCCTGGAGGAAGCGGGCAGCGCCGCATGTCGCCTCCTCCAGGGCACTCCGCTCCCTGGCGGGCGCCCGCAGCGCGTCCGGATCCCCACACGTCTCGACGTACGCGACTCCACTGCCGCGCCGCCCCAAACGGCCGAGGTGTCCTGAAGGCAGGGGCTCGCCCGGCCCGCTGCGCAGCGCCGGCCGTCGAACGGTGGCGAGTACGCTGCTCCCGTGGGGATCACCCTCGATCTCAGGAGCGCCCAGGCGGCCGATGTCCATGTCGGGCGTTTGCCGCTCGCCGAGCTGCTGACCGTGCTGCACATCCTGGCGGAACCGGATCACCATCCCGAGGCCCAGCGCTGGACGCGCAGGCTGCTGGACGCGCACCTCGACGAGGCGCTCAGGGACGAGATGAGTGCCCTGTCGCCCCTGTGGGCGAGGCTCCGCTGCCGGCTGTTGTTCCCGCTGGCGGCACCGCTGGACGGATCCTTCGAGGATGAGCTGGGGCATCTGGAGAAACTGTCCCTGGAGGAGTTCGTGGGGCTGTGCGCCCAGGGTGCGCTCGGCTTCCTGGAGGACGTTCCGCCGGCCCGGATGCTGCTCCACGACCCGGTGGCCGCTCAGGCGTACGTCACGCAGTGCGAGCGGCGGTCGTTCCGGCGCGGGGCGCTGGCGTACGACCTGGTGACGTCGCCGGAGCGCGTGCGCGCCCGGCTGATCGGCTTCCTGCGGGAGTGCTCCGCCGCGTTCTTCGCCTCCGAGTGGCGGCTGCTGCACGACCGGCTGGAACCGGCCGTGGCGCAGCTGCGCACCGACGTCCGGCGGCGCGACCTGGCCGAGGTGCTGGCCGGTCTCAGCCCGACCGCCGTCGTCTCCAAGGACGGAGCGAAGGTCCGCTACGACAAGCTGGCGATCGCCGACATCCCCGTCGGGCCGCGCCCGCTCTTCATCGTCCCCTCGGTGCACGGCTGGCCGCACCTGACCGTGAAGGACGAGGAACCCTTCCCGATCGTGGTGCAGTTCGCCGCACTCGCGGGCCGGGCCGCCGAGCAGCTGACACTGCGTCAGCTCCATGAGCGGCTGTCCGTGCTGGCCTCCCCGGGCCGGATGGAGCTGTGCCGGCATCTGCTGGGCGAGCCCATCACCACCTCGGAGCTCGCCCAGCGGCTCGGGCTCGCCGACACTCAGGTCTCCCGCAGCATCCGGCAGTTGCGCGAGGCCGGACTGATCGAGTCCGAGCGTGAGGGCCGGTACGTCTACCACCGGCTGGCCACCAGCACCCTGCTCCGACTGGGACAGGACGCGCTCGCGACCATCATGCGCTGAGCACCCGACCGACGGTCACTGGTCGGGCCGTACCCACAGCAGAACGGCGGACGGATGCGCGGCATCCATGTGAACCCGGTTCGTCGCCACCACCTTGCGCCGGGTGAGAGCCTCCGGCTCACCGGTGTTGGAATTGACGTCGAAGCGTGGGAAGTCGCTGGAGGAGATGTCCACCCGCAGCCGGTGCCCGGCCTCGAAACGGTTCGCCGTGTCCGGCGCCGGGATCCGGATCTCGTAGACCTCTCCGGGCGACAGCGGCTCGGGATGCTCGAAGGACTTGTGGAAGCGGCACCGGAAGATGCCCTCGGTGAGGTTCATCGCGAAGCCGTGCGGATAGTCCTCGTTGGGCGGGTGCACATCGATCAGTTTCACCGTGAAGTCGGTGTCCGGAGCGCTGGAGGAGATGAACAGCCGGGCGGTGACGGGGCCGGTCACGGTGAGCGGCTCGGTCAGCGGCGGTGTGGTCAGCGAGATGACGTCCGGTCGTGAGTTGAGCGGCAAGTACGGCTCGCGCGCCCCATGGAACCGGACGTCCGGCACCTGGTCGAAAGCGCCCCCGACCATGACGGGCTCGCCCGAGGTGACCTGACCGCCCAGCGTGGGAACGGGGTCGTCCGGATCGAAGTCGTACTCCACCCACGCCTCACGCGCGTCCTGCGGCAGGGTGGTCAACTCGCCGGAGGTGTGCAGGTAGAACGCCGTCTCGCGGGCGGCCGTCGGAGGCCACTGGCTGTCGGTCCGCCACCGGCCGCCGTGTCGCATGCGCCCAGCCTCGTCGCGGCGTCCGTCCCCGCCGCCCATGAGGAAGTACCGCACCCGGGGCAGCGCGCCCGGATCACCGCCGCGGCCGAGCACCGCGTCGAACCACCGGCGCCGGAAGGCGAGATACGACGCGTCGAGGTTGTCGCTGAGCGTGGCGTCGGGGCCGAAGTCGACGTCACCGGCGTACGTGACACAGCGTTGGCCGTGCGTCCAGGGGCCCATCACGAGATAGGCGGGGGAGTCCTTGAGCCGGTCCAGGGCGGTGAAGTTCTCGATGGTGGAGCGCACGTACGGGTCGTACCAGCTCGCCATGTGCAGGCTCGGGACGTCGGGGAAGCGGGCGTAGGAGCCGCGTCCGTAGATCGCGGGCTGCCGCCAATACGCCCCGAAGGCGTCTTGGCGCCACTGCTCCAGCAGGTACTCCTCGTAGTCGGCGACCTGCCGCAGCGGGGACGTGCCCGCCCGCCACGGCATCGCGCTGAACCAGTCCCGCAGGTCGGTGCGGGCGAACGCGGCGCGGATCAGCGGGTCGCGCTCGGCCTCGGGGCTCTCCTCGCCGTGCCGGAAGGCCCAGGTGACCTGCTTCAGCTCGAAGGCGCCGCCCATCCGCATACCGGCGTCGTAGGCGCTGGAGAACCCTCCGGAGTCCAGGAACATCGCGGCCAGGTGCCCGGGGGCCTCCGCGGCGGCCGCGGTCTGGGCGTGCGCCGAGTAGGACACCCCCATCATCGCCACCTGTCCGTCGCACCAGGGCTGGGCGGCGATCCATTCGACGGTGTCCGCGCCGTCGGGCCCTTCGTTGAGGTACTTCACGAAAGTGCCCTGCGAGTCACCCCGCCCCCGGCAGTCCTGCCGTACGACGTGGTATCCGGCCCGCACGAAGTAGGCGGACGTCTGCTCCGGGCTCGGCACCGGCTCGTCGTGCCGGCTCTGGTCGGATTCGCGGGGCGCGCGGCGGCCGTAGGGAGTGCGTTCCAGGATGACCGGGCGCGGGGACGGGTCGGCCCCCTCCGCGTACAGATCGGCGGCGAGGAGGATCCCGTCGCGCACGGGGATGTGCAGTACCTGCCGCCAGACCTGCTGGTCGGCGATGTGCTCGGGGGACTCGACCGGTGGTGCCTGTGTCATGGAGCCGGTCACCCGCTCTGGGACTGCCGGGAGCCGTTGACCGTGATCTTTTCTTTCTCCACGGTGGACAGGGGGAGGTCCCACTTGTCGAAGAGCTTGTTGTAGGTGCCGTTGTCGTACAGCTTTTGCAGGGCCTCGGCGAGGACCGGCGCGAGGCCCGAGTCCTTCTTCGACACGATGCCGTAGATCGCCGTGGCGGCGGGCAGATCGAGCATGTCCTTGATCTCGACGGTCTTGAAGCGGCCGCCCGAGGTCTCGCTAGCGGCCGTGTTGGAGGCGCTGGGTGCGGCCACGGCGTCGATCCGGCTGCTCTGCAGGGCCAGGGCCGCCGACGGCAGATCGTTGAACACCTGGTCCTGCACGGCGGACTTGCCGTCCTTCTCGCACCGCTCGGTCAGCGCCGCGATGACGTTCTGCGTGCCCGCGCCCTTCTCGACGCCGACCTTGCGACCGCACAGGTCGCTGCCCGCCTTGGGGAGGAAGGACTTCTGGCTGTTCACCATCACGGTCACGTTGCTCTGCGCGAAGTCGGTCAGGTCGACCTCCGTCTGGCGCTCCACGAAGTCCCCGACGGGCGCGCTGAGATCGATGCGGCCGGACTTGATGCCGGGGATGGTGGCGTCGAAGGTCGTCTTCCGCTCGGTGATCTTCAGCCCGAGCATCGAGGAGAGCTGCTTGTCGAGATCGGGGACGAGACCGGTGATGTCGCCGCCGGAGCCGAACGTGACGTAGGGCGCGTACTCGCTGATGCCCATCACCACCTCCTTGCCGGCGTACTGCTTCGGCACCTTCGCCTGCAGGGCGGCATCGGGCGACGCCAGGGCGATGGCGGCGGACGCGCCCGGCTTCGGCTTTCTGCTGCTGTCGGACGCGGCGCCCACGGAGGAGTCGTCGACCGAACAGGCCGCGAGAGCGAGCGGCAGGATCAGGGCGCAGGTGCCGGTGACGGCGGTGCGGATCGGTTTGCGCATGACAGGGTCCAATTGCAGGAGGGGAGGGGGGCGGGCCAGGAGTGGGGCGGTGTCAGCGGTCCCAGACGGCGGCGGCCACACGCCGTACGTTTCCGCCTGCGAGCTTGGCCACCTCCTCGTCGGAGTAGCCGTGCTCGAAGAGCCAGCGGATCATGTTGCCCACGGACTCCGCGGGGTTCTCGCAGCCGTGCACGTACGCGACCTCGTCATGGGGAGGAAGTACGCCCGGCTCCGCGTCGTCCTTGCCGAACAGGCCGGCGAAGACGCGGTGCCAGGCCGTGTGGTCGCCGAAGTTGGTGTCGGGGCCGAAGGCGACATGGTCCGGGCCGACCAGGTCCAGACAGTGCTCGACGTGCTCCATCACCGAGTCCAGGCAGTGCCGGGGGTGCTTGGCGGTGATCGTCGTGTGCGGCGCCGCCTCGATGCCGATGAAGCCGCCCGACTCGGCGCAGGCCCGGATGACGTCGTCCGGCTTCATCCGCGGAGTGGGCCACAGGCCGCGGGCTCCGGCATGGGTGATGACGACGGGGGACGAGGAGTGGCGGACGGCGTCGAGGGCCGTGGCGTCACCGGTGTGCGAGACGTCCACGATGATGCCGAGGTCGTTCATCCTGCGCAGCGCCCGGCGGCCGAGCACGGTCAGCCCCGCGTCGCCGGTGTCCGCGAGACCGGAGCCGAGTTGGTTGCTCTCGCTGTAGACCAGGCCCAGGAGCCGTACGCCGAGTCCGTAGAGCAGATCCAGGCGGTCGACGTCGTTGCCGATGGGGGTGGCCGACTCCAGGGTGAGCACCACGCCGACCTTGTGCTCCGCGCGGGCCCGTTGGGCATCCTCGAGTGTGCGTACGGGGGCGACGAGCGACTGGTGTGCCCAGTCCGCCTGGCGCATGGCCAGATCGCTGACCGCGTCGTCCCAGTCCCACGATGTATGGGCGCGGATCATGCTGACGGCGGCCGGTCCGCCGTCGAAGAACAGGTCGACGCCGGAGTGCGCGATGCCCTCGTACGGGGTGAACTCCCGCCCCTGGCGCCGGTACTCGGAGAAGCGGTGCGGGTCGGCCGGGCGCAGCGAGAGGTGGTCGTGCGCGGAGACGACGAGGTGCCGTTCCTCGAAGTCCCGGGCGCGTTCCTCTACGGCGTCGCTCCACTCGATGGCGCTGCCGGGCACACGTCCGACGGCCGGTACGACGTCGAAGGCGTCGTAGTCCTGCCCGGCCTCCAGGTACTGGTAGGAGCGGTACGCGTCCCAGAGCGCGAGCCGCTTGCGGGTCTTGTCGGGCAGGGAGGGCAGGGAGGACACGGGGTCTGGGATGCTCATGAGACGACTTTCGACAGGAAGGCGCGGGTACGGTCGTGGGTGGGCCGGGTCGTGATCTGCTCGGCGGAGCCCTGCTCGACGATGCGTCCCCCGTCCATGAACACGATCCGGTCGGCGACGTCGGCGGCGAACCTCATCTCGTGGGTGACGACGACCAGGGTCATGCCCTCGTCGGCGAGGTCACGGATGACGCTCAGCACCTCCTGGACCATCTCCGGGTCCAGGGCCGAGGTCGGTTCGTCGAAGAGCATGACCTTGGGCTGCATGGCGAGCGCGCGGGCGATGGCGACGCGCTGCTGCTGGCCGCCCGACAGCTCCTCCGGATAGCTGTCGAGCTTCTCGGCGAGACCCACGCGGGACATGAGCCGTTCGGCGCGGGCGTCCGCCTCCGCCTTCGACAACTTCTGTACGAGGCGGGGAGCGTGCACGATGTTCTCGCGGGCGGTCAGGTGGGGGAAGAGGTTGAAACTCTGGAACACCATGCCCATGACCGCTCGTTGCGCGGCCAGTTCCCGGCTGCCGAGCTCGACCAGGACGTCGCCGTTCTGCCGGTAGCCGATGACGTTTCCGTCGACCAGGACCAACCCGCCGTCGGGCACTTCGAGATGGTTGATGCAGCGCAGCAGGGTGCTCTTCCCGGATCCCGACGGCCCGATGAGGCAGACGGTCTCACCGCGTCGCACGTCGAGCGATATCCCGTGCAGAACTTCCGTCTCACCGAAGGACTTGCGAATCTCGTGCAGCGAAATGATGGCCTGCGATTCCGATTCTTTCTCCGTTGCCGTCTCCGACTCCGATGCTCCGATCACAGTGAATTCTCGATCCTCTTGGGAGACGCGCTCTTCTGCGTCCGGGCCAGGGTGTGCCGCGAAAGCCGTCGTTCCAGGCGCTGTTGACCGATCGTCAGGACTCCCGTGATGACCATGTACCAGATGGCCGCCACGATGAGCAGCGGGACGGTCTGGAAGTTCTTCGCGTAGATGAGCTGCACCGAATACAGCAGGTCCGCAAGGGAGATGACGCTGACCAGCGAGGTGGCCTTGAGGAGCGAGATCAGTTCATTGCCCATGGGCGGCACGATGATGCGCAGCGCCTGCGGCAGGCTGACCCGGAAGAAGGTCTGGGCGGGCGTCAGCCCGAGCGCGGCGGCGGCCTGCCGCTGACCGTCCGGCACGGAGAGCAGTCCGGACCGTATCAACTCCGCGATGTACGCCGTCTCGTGCAGGGTGAGCCCGACGATGGCGGCGGTCAGCGGGCCGATGAGGGAGTTGGAGTCGAAGGTGGCGAACTGCGGTCCCCACGGAATGCCGATCGACAGGGTGGGGAAGAGCGCCGCCAGGTTGTACCAGAACAGGAGCTGCACCAGCATCGGAATGCTGCGGAACACCCAGATGAAACCCGCGGCCGCGGCGGACATCAGGCGTGCCTGCCCCATGCGCATGAGGGCCACAACCGTGCCCAGGACGAGCGAGAGCAGCATCGTCACCGCCGTCATGCCGAGACTGACGCCGATGCCCTGGAGAATGCGTATCTCGAAGAAATAGCGGGACACCGTTCCCCATTCGAAGCGGGGATTGGTGAGGACCGTCGTCGCCATCATCGCCACGAACAACACGACGGCGGCGTTGGCCACCCATATCGCCGGGCGCCGGCGCTTGATTCGCTTGAACATCAGCGCATCGGGCGGTGCGTCGAGATTCAGGACTCTGGTCATATGGGCCTCGGATGGGTGGCGGAACGGCACGGCCGATGACGGCACCCTAAATTCCCCGCCAACAGCATCCGCCGACGGTTGACACACATGTGTTCATCGTTAACGCCATGCGCGTGCCGCGGATCTACTGTCGGCCGGGCACGCGCCAGAAGAAGCCAGGCGAGCGGAGTGACGCATGAAGCTGATCGCGGTGGGAGACGTGGTGGTCGCCCGGAGGCCCGCCCTGCCACTGGACGGCGACCTCGGTCCCGGCACCACGGCCCTGCCTCTCCTGCGGGACGCCGACCTGGTGATCGGCAACCTCGAGGCCCCGCTGGTCGATTCGGGGTACCCGGCCGAGAAACCCGTCGCGTTCCGTGTCGGAACGGCCGCCGCGGCGGAGGTGGCCCGGCTCGGCTTCGACGCCTGCTCGCTCGCCACGAACCAGGCCCTCGACTACGGCATCGACGGCCTGCGGAGCACCATGAAGGCCCTCGACGGGGTCGCGGTCGCGCACGCCGGCGCGGGAGAGGACCTCGACGAGGCCCTGCGCGAGACCCGTCTGACGGGCCGGAACAACGCCGAGATCGCCTTCCTCAGCCTGTGCAGCGCGCTGCCCCCGGGCTTCAACGCGACATCGCACCGGCCGGGGATCGCGCCGGTACGGATCGAGCAGAGCTACGAGTTCGACGGCGTACTGCTGGAAGAGCAGCCGGGCACGGTGCCCTACGTGTGCACACGGGCGCGGGAGGCCGACCTGGCGCGGGCACACCAGGCGGTCCGGCGGGCCAAGGAGCGGTTCGGAACGGTGGTCGTGGCCGTGCACTGGGGCGTTCCGTGGTGTTATCTGCCCGACAACCAGGGCCCCTTGGCCGAGTACCAGCAACCGCTCGGCCGGAGCCTCATCGACGCCGGCGCGGACCTGGTGATCGGCCACCACCCGCACTGCCTGCACCCGGTCGAGAGGTACCGCGATGGACTCATCCTGTACTCGACCGGCAACTTCCTCTTCCACTCCTGCGAGGAGGTGGGCGAGCCGGACCGGCGGCCACCCGCCCGCTACAAGCAACGGATGTCCGACCGGCCCTGGTTCGAAAGCGCGGTGTTCGAGATCGACCTCGGGGAGGGTCCGCCCGAGCTGCGCCTCCACCCGGTGGAACTCGACGCCGACGGCGAACCCACCGTTCCCTCGCCCGCGACGGGTCACGCGATCCTGCGTCGCGTCGAGGAACTTTCCCGGGACCTGAACCCCTCGACCCGCGTGGGCGCCGACGGGCGAGTTCGTTTCGGCTGAGCCCAAAAGCGCAGGCCTGGCTGTGTTTCAGTGGCGCAAGCCGGACAGGAGATCCGGGCCGAGGCGCCGGATGGCGTCCACGTTGAGCCGGTAGTACACGACGGCCCCGTGCCGGTGCGTGGACACCAGACCGGCTTCGCGGAGCTGCCGCAGATGCCGTGAGATCTGCGGCGACGTCATCCCGAGCCGGGCCGCCAGCTCCGCCGTGGCCGCGGGATGACGCAGGATGTCGCGGCAGATCAGCAGCCGTGTCGGATCCTGCAGCGCGGCGAGTCGCCTGCGCATCTCCTCGACCGGGACAGCCTCCACGGCGGGCACCACGGGATACTGCACGACGATGGCGTAACCGGGGACGTGCTTGACCACCAGATGCGAATCCCCGTGCGCGCTGGGCACGAGCACGCACGGCATGCGCGCGTCCAGCCGCACCGTCGCGTGGTAGAGCTTGTCGAAGACCACCCTCGGCGGGTCGTCCGCCACGGCACCGATCCCGTCGAAGGCCCCGGTGACGCCGCGCAGCCGCAGCTGCCGCAGCCGGGTCTGCACATCGGGATCCACCGCCGCCCGCACCCGCCGCCACTCCTCGTCGAAGGCCGCGGCGGCGAAGGCGGCGAGGAAGTCCAGCAACTCGCCCCGGAACCGGGCCGGATCCTCGATCAGCCGCAGGCCCAGGTCGTAGCGCCCCAACGAAATGAGCCGCAGCCGCGGCAGCACACCCGCCGGGTCCGGCGGCGGTTCCCCCGAGGTGGGGTTCTTGCCGATCAGAGCCTGCACGGTCAGAGCGGTGAAGGCGTCGACCGGCAGGCGCGCGATGCCGTCGAGCTCGGCGCCGAGCGAGCGCTCCGCACCGGCCGTGAGGGGGAGCAGATAGCGCGCCCGGAAGGCGCCCCACAGCGGCGCCCACACCGTCGCGCGGGTGAGCAGGTCCCCGGTGACGCCGCTGTGCACGGCGGACACCCACGACTGGCTCGCCGGGTGGTGTCCCGGCTCGTCCAGGGCGTGCAGCGCGGCGCACAACTCCGCGAGCGGCGAGGGCCGGACGGTGATCCACTCCGGTCTCGCCGCGTCAATGTGCAGGGTCACGGCCATCCCCCAGTGTTACCGCCTTGGCGACAATCTTGTTGTCCGGCCCCCGGCAAGTTCGCAGACTCATCCCTCGAATCCCTGTTGACCTGCGGTTTGGAGGACAAGTGGCCGGTTACGTACGGCCCTCGGAGCGGGGCGGGCCCGCGCATCCGAGTCAGTACTACTCGGGGGGCGCGACCACGATCTTCGCCTCGCGCTTCGATCAGCGCTTCTCGTTCTGTGCCTATGTGCCGAGCGCACACGACCCGGACGGCGCCCCGCTGCCGCTCGCGGTGCTCCAGCACGGTACGGGCCGACGCGGCCCCCAGTACCGCGACAACTTCGCCGAGTGGGGCGAGCGGCACGGCTGTCTGGTGCTGTGCCCGCTGTTCCCCGCGGGCATCGGCGACCCGGACGACCTCCACAACTTCAAGTTCCTCGAGTACGGCGACATCCGCTACGACCAGGTCCTGCTGGAGATCGTCGCGGAGGCCGGTGCCCGCTGGAACACGGACACCTCCCGGTTCCTGCTGCACGGCTTCTCCGGCGGCGGGCAGTTCGTCCACCGCTTCGCCTATCTGCACCCGGACCGGCTGAGCGGCCTCTCCATCGGTGCCCCGGGGCGGATCACCCACCTCGACGCCGAGCGGCCCTGGTGGGTCGGGCTCAAGGGCTTCGAGGAGAAGTTCGGTCGGCCGCCACGGCTCGCGGAGCTGCGGGACGTGCCGGTGCAGATGGTCGTCGGCTCCGAGGACACCGAGACCTGGGAGATCAACAACGTCGGCGACTCGAACTGGATGGACGGTGCCGATGCCCATGGCCGGACCCGGCTGGAGCGGCTGAAGGCACTGAGCGCGGACTTCGAGCGGCACGGGATACCGGTGCGCTTCGACGTCGTGCCGGGCGTGGGCCACGAGGCGATGTACGTCCTCGAACCCGTCAAGGATTTCTTCACGTCGATTCTGGAAGATCTGGAAGAAGGCAGCGGCAGATGAAGAGCACGAGCACGTACTACCGCACGGCTGCCGCTCTGGTGACCGCGGGCCTGGTCGGCGGCTGTGCCGTGGGCGCGGCGGACGAGGGCGACGGCGGTGGTGACAAGACCGTCGCCTACCCCACCGAGGGCATCTCCGTGCTCGCCCCCGGCAGCCCCGGCGGCGGCTGGGACACCCGGGCCCGTGGCATGTCGCAGGCCCTCACCAAGTGCGATGTCATCGACCAGAAGGTCACCGTCACGAACAAACCGGGCGCGGGCGGCACCATAGGCCTGGCCGAGTTCATCGAGCACAAGGGCGACATGCACCAGTTCATGGTGATGGACACGGTGACGATGCTCGGCGGCATCGCCGTCAACAAGTCCCCGGTCGACATGAAGTCGCTCACCCCGGTGGCCGGCCTCACCAGCTCGCCCAGTGTCCTCGTGGTCCCGAAGAAGTCCCCGTACGACGACCTGAAGAGCCTGCTCGCGGACCTGCAGAAGAAGCCGAAGTCCATCAAGTGGACCGGCGGTTCGCTCGGCGGCGCCGACCACATCCAGGCGGCGCTGCTCGGCAAGAGCAAGGGCGTCTCGCCGGACAGGATCAACTACGTGCCGACCGGCGGTGGCGGCGAGACCGTCAGCCAGCTGCTGAGCGGGGCCGCGACCGTGGGGATGGCCACGGTGACCGAGCTCCGCGGCCAGATCGAGGCCGGCGAGCTGAAGGTCCTGGCCCTCGCCGAGAAGCCCGAGGGCCAGGAGATCGAGGGCATCGACGCCCCGTCGCTCGCCGAACTGGGCCTGGAGGAGGCCGCCGTCTCCAGCGTCGGCGGCGTGCTGGCCCCGTCCGGGCTCTCCGACGCCTCGCAGCAGGCCGTGGTGGACACGGTGCGGAAGATGCGCGATTCCAGCTGCTGGAAGGACGTACTGAAACGCAATGACTGGACGGACGCCTGGACACCGGGCGACGAGTTCGGCGACCTGATCGGCAAGCAGGAAGGCCAGATCAATGACGTACTCAAGGAACTGGGACTGGTGAAGTGACGGTTCCCCAGACTGCCCGGCCGCGGCAGCGTCAACAGCAACAGCAACAGCAAGGGCCGGACAAACAGCAGCAGTTCGGCTCCCGCGTGATGGCGCTCTTCGTCCTCGCCGTGGGCCTCACGGTGCTGATCGGGGCGTTCCTCATCCCGGAGGGCGGCGGCTACCAAGCTGTGGGCCCGCGGCCCTTCCCGATGCTCATCGGGGCCGCGGGGACCCTGGTCGGCGCGATCGGCGTCGTCCAGGCGTTCCTGGGGCTGCGGCGGCCGGCAGTGAAGGCCCGGCGGGCACAGTCGGAGGCCCCGGCTGCGATGCGGGAGGCGGAGCCCGTCGGCCCGACCCCAGCACGGCGGCGGGCGACGTTCATGCTGCTGGCCGCCCTGATCGCGTACGCGCTGCTCATGCCGACGGCCGGCTACTGGCAGGCGACCACCGTCTTCTACGCGGGCGCCGCCCGCATCCAGGGCAGCCGCAAGCTGGTGCGCGACGTCCTGATCGGACTGGTGATCGGCCTGGCCACCTATTTCGTGTTCGACCGGCTGTTCGGCATCGATCTGCCGCCCGGCTACCTGCGATTGGCCATCTGACATGGAAGTCCTCGGCAATCTCGGCGACGGTTTCGCCAGCGCCCTCAGCCTGCAGAACCTGCTGCTGGCCTTGGCAGGCGTGACCCTGGGCACGCTGGTCGGCGTGCTGCCCGGCCTCGGCCCGGCGACGACGGTGGCACTGCTGCTGCCGCTCACGTTCGTCTTCGACCCGGTCGGTGCCTTCGTACTGTTCGCGGGCATCTACTACGGCGGCATGTACGGCGGGTCCACGACCGCCATCCTGCTCAACGTCCCCGGCGAGACCGCCTCGGTGCCGACCACCCTCGAAGGCCATCCCATGGCCAGGGCGGGACGCGCGGGCCCGGCCCTGGCCACTGCCGCGATCGGCTCCTTCGTCGCGGGCACCATCTCGACGGTCGTGATCACCTTCCTCGCACCCGGCATGTCCGCCGTGGCGAAGCTGGTCCAGCCGGCCGAGTACTTCGCCATCATCGTGCTGGCGTTCGTGACCGTGACCTCGCTGATCGGCGACTCCCTGATCCGCGGTCTGTCCAGTCTCTTCCTCGGCCTCGCGATCGGGCTCGTCGGCATCGACGCCCTGACCGGCCAGGCGCGCTACTCCTTCGGCGTGCCCCAGTTGTACGACGGCATCTCCGTGGTGGCCCTGGCGGTCGGCCTCTTCGCCATCGCCGAGGTGCTGTACACGACCTTGACGCCCGACGGATCCGAGCAGGTCGCCTCGCTCCGCGGCCCGGTCGGCATGACCCGCGACGACTGGCGCCGCTCCTGGCGGCCGTGGCTGCGCGGCACCGCCCTCGGCGTGCCCTTCGGCGCGATGCCGGCGGGCGGTGCGGAGATCCCGACGTTCCTCAGCTACAACATCGAGCGCCGGCTGGCCAAGCGCGGACAGGAACGAGGGAAGCGGAAGGACGAGTTCGGCAACGGCGCCATCGAGGGCGTGGCAGGCCCCGAGGCCGCCAACAACGCGGCCTTCTCCGGCGTACTGATGCCGCTCCTCACCCTCGGCATCCCCACCTCCGCCACGGCGGGCGTGCTGCTCATCGCCTTCCAGATCTACAACATCCAGCCCGGACCGCAGCTGTTCGACCAGCAGACCCCCCTGGTGTGGACGCTGATCGCGAGCCTCTACATCGGCAATGTCATGCTGCTCGTGCTCAACCTCCCCATGATCCGGATCTGGGTCAAGCTGCTGCGTCTCCCGGCGCCCGTGCTCAGCGCCGGCATCCTGTGCTTCGCCCTCCTCGGCGTGTACGCCATCTCGCAGAGCACCTTCGAGGTGATGCTCGCCATCGGCGTCGCCGTCCTCGGCCTCTTCATGCGGCGCACCGGCTACCCCGTCGCGCCACTGATCCTCGGCGCGGTACTGGGGCCGCTGATGGAGGCCCAGTTCCGCCGTGCCCTGGCCTTCAGCGAGGGTGACCCGACGGTCTTCCTCACCCGGCCCGCGTCGGCGGCCATCCTCGCGCTGGCGCTGACCGCGCTGGTGGCACCGGTGCTGCTGCGGCGACGCACGCGCGTCCGCCTCCCCGAACCGGAGTGACCGGGCCCGGCCCCGGATGCCATGCGACCAGGGCTGGGCCCTCGCTCGCCGCCGTGCGTCGGACCGGCCGACGGGGGAGGGCTGCGGCCACGGGCACGGACATCCGGTACCCCAGTGCCATCGGCAAGCAGCCCAGAGGCATGCGGACACTGCTGGGGCGCTATGTGAATCGCCTGATGCTGACGGCGACCGGACGTCCGCTGGTCGCCAAGGAGGTCCTCGGCGTCGTCACACAGTCCCAGCCGACCACCGCCCTGCTCAAGCCCGAGATCGTCCCCGCGGTGTTGCGCGGGCCGCGCTGACCGAGCCGCGCCTGAGACCGGGCCGCGCGGCATCACGTCGCGCTGCGTTCGCTCGCCTCTCTCATGTCCCGCTCCACGGCCCGGTTCTGCGCGGTGTCCGGCTGTCCCGCCGCGCTGCCCGGACGTCCGGCGCGGAGCAGTCCGCTCCAGTTCTCCCGGCTCCAGTCGGCCGGGCCTGTGGTACTCGTGAACTCCTCGACGAGGGAGAGGAACCGCGCGGGGTCGGTGTGGAACGGGAAGTGCCCGGCCCCCTCGAAGATCTCCAGGCGGCTGCCGGGCATCGCCTCGTGCGCCCCGTACGCGTGCCGTACGGGCACCACGCTGTCCCGGTCGCCCCATATCAGCATCGTGGGCATGCCCTCGGTGAGGTAGCAGCGGTCGAGCATGGTCACCACCTGGCCGCGCCAGTCGACCACGGCGCGCAGGGTACGGATGAAGGCGCTGCGCGAGGTCGCGTCGGGAAGCGCGTCCACGAGGGTGAGCAACTCCGGTGCGTCCTGGCCCAGATCGGTGTCGAGGAGTCGCATCAGGTGGGCGAACAGGCGTGCTTGCACACCCATGCCGGGCAGGCGCAGCGCGGAGAGCATCAGATGGGCGCCGGGCAGCGACACCGCCCGCAGGACCGGATTCACCTCGCGGCCCACGCCACCCGCACTGACCAGGATCAGCCGCTCCGTGCGCTCCGGGAACTGGTACGCGAACTGCATGGCGACGCCGCCGCCGAGCGAGTGCCCGACCAGCGTGGCCTGTTCGATGTCGAGCGTGGACAGCAGGTCGCGCACCCCGTTCGCGTACGCGGCGACCGAGTAGTCGGCCCGGGGCTTGTCCGAGGCGCCGTGGCCGAGCAGGTCGGGGGCGATCACCGTGTGGGTGCGGGCGAGGTCGGGGATGAGCTCGGCCCAGGTCGCCGAGGAGTCGCCGATGCCGTGGATCAGGACGAGCACCGGGCCCTGGCCGGCCATGCGGTAGGCACGGCGGTAGCCGTGCACGACGCGGTGGTGCATCCGTAGTTCTCCGTCGCCCACCGGGCGCAGCCGCTTGATGCTCCGCGGGCGCTGTCGTGGGTCGTCGACCACCGGCTCACCTCCCGTTCCGGGCCGCAGAAAATGCGGCTCCAAGCGCTCGGTTCCAGCGTAGGACGCTTGTCCCACAAGGGATTTCCGTGAGGTTTCGCCTCCGCTAACCGGGCGAACGGACACGTACGGAAAGGGCATTGTCAGTGGTGGACGGCAAGCTGGATCCAGCGCCACCGCTGTGCGGCGGCGTGGAACCGCTGACCCTTGTGGCGCTGTAGCGCCGCAGCCGAGCCGAAACGGGAGAGCTGTCCGATGCCGACCGCGGCAGGGCTCTCCGGCAACATCAAGGGCCTGGGCAAGCTCCGCTACGTTGTCGAGCACCTCGCCCTGCTGCACCGCTCCCCGTGGGCATCGGTGATGTCGATGACCACGCTGGTCCACTCCTCGGCGGGCTGTTCGGGGACGAGTCCCAGCTCGTACGTAGCGTTCTGCAGGAGGGATTCGGTGACGCGCTTGCCGGTGAGTCTCTCGGCCAGAGCGAGGAACCGCCGCCTTCCGGTCGACCTCCGGGGCGCTCTCGTCGTGCTCTCCCCGGGAGGTCAGAGGGAAGCCGACTTCCTCTGAGCCCCGAGTAACGCCGGGGCGGCCGAGCACATGCGTGGCTCCGGCGCTGTTGGTGGCGTTTATGTTCCATCGGACGGCAGTGAGATTCAAGCTCGTGCTGTGCCTGCCTTCATAGACTGCGGAACAGGGACACTCCGGGCCGTTGCAGGAACTGAAGTGCACAAGGCGGTTGAGAAACGTGTGAACCAAGAGCACTTCAGCCATGTGTCATACGTGGTCGAGGGCTTTGCATCGAACCCGGCCACCGTGTCCCGTGCAGATGTCCGCACCAACGGAGGCGAACCCGCGGGTGTCTCGAGACCACCACCGACACCGCAGATGCACGTTGCGATATCCATGCTTTCTCTGAAGCGAGAGAAGCGATCTCTGTCCCTGTGAGGTGCTGTCATGCCCGCGTTATCTCCACTTGCCCAGCCTCCACGCGACGACGTGTTCCTCGGGCAGGACTGGCGCCATCGTTATGACCGCATCCGCATCACGCGCGGTAGCGACGGGGCAGCCGTGGAGTTGAGGTGTTCGTCCGCGTTGACCTCGCTGGTCGACTTCAATCCGCGGTGGTGGGTCGACCAGATCGTACGGACCAAGGGTGCGTCGCTGTTCTTTGTCTTCATGGACAGCAACAATGCCTGCACCGACGCCTGTCCGTCCTGCTTCACCATGAAGAAGCGCACTCTGGAGGGCTTCGGCCACCGTATGGACACGGCCGTCGCGCTCAAGCGCCTCGGCGAACTGAAACAGCGCTATCCCGACACCTTCCAGCAGATCCTGCTGTGCGGCAGCGGTGAAGGGCTGATGCCCGGCGTGGAGCGCCTCATCAACGGTGCTCACGAGCTTGGCCTCGCCGTCCACACGTACACCGCGGGCAAACACCTGGGCCGCAGGACCATCCGCGAACCGCTGGTGCGCGCCGCCACGCAGATCCGCTTCAGCATTGACGCCGTCAACGAGGCCACCTACCGGATGACGCACGCTGTACGCGGCTTTGAGGAGCGCATGGACAACCTGCGCCTGGTCATCGGCGACCGCAACGCCACCGGCAGCCGTGCCGTGATCGGGATGAGCATGGTCATCCAGGAGGCGAACTTCGACCAGATCGTGCCCTTCGCCGAACTGGCCCGCGCGACCGGCTGCGACTTCGCCGCCATCCACCAGGAGAGTTACGGCACGGTGACCAGCCGCTTCACCGACGACCAGGCCCGCGCCATCATGGCGGACCTGCACAAGGTCGAGGCCATGGCCGACGAAACCTTCTCCCTCAACCTCCCACAGCACGCCCAGCGGCACACCGTCTTCGTCCGCAAGGCCGGCGTGACGGCGAGTGTCAAACTGATGGACCGCTGCTTCACCAGTCGGCAGCGCCCCACGTTCGGCTCGTCCACCGACTATGCCGCCTGCTGCGTTGCCGGGGGCCACGCCGACTACAAGCAGCACTCCGCGGTCGGCAGCCTCCGCGACGACCCCACCATGAACACCTTGCACACGGTGATCGACCGGGGCGTCGGCACTGCGCTGGGCCGCCCCGCGAAGCTGAACTGCGCGGCCTGCGAGCTGAATCCGTTCAACGACTTCGTCAACGGCGTCCTGGGCCACCTGTCCGGTGAAACCGGCTGGGACGTCGAACTCCTGCCGTACGAGCCCCGCCACAACGACGGCTACAGCCTCGTCCTGGGCAGTACCCGCCCCGGCGAAGCCCTCACAACCGACCGCGACGGCCACACCGGACACCGCACGCAACTTTCCATCGTGAGCGTACGGTGACGGCCTTCCGCGCCCGGCCCCTGCGCCACCTGGCCGCGATCCTCGACGGCAACCGGCGCTGGGCCGCCGAACGCGGACTACCACCCGAGGACGGCTATCGTGCCGGAGCCGACAGAGTGGTGGAGTTCCTTCCATGGTGTACCGACGCCGGCATCGAGGTCGTCACCCTCATGGCGGCCTCGGCCGACAACCTGGTCCACCGTGACCCGCATGTCATGGCCGACGCGCTGGAGACCATCGTCACCACTCTCGGCAAACTCGCCGCCACCGGCCGCTACCGGCTCCGCCCGATCGGCCGCCTCTCCCGCCTCGGCCCGGACATCGAACACGCCCTCAACCAGGTGCGCGAACGTACCGACCAGGTGGCCGGAACCACCGTCAACATCGCCATCGGCTACGGCGGCAGAGAAGAGATCACCGACGCCGTACGCTCCCTGCTCACCACCCACCTGGCCCACGGCACCCTGCACTCACTGCCCCAGACCCTGACGCCCCAGGACATCGCCGCCCAGCTCTTCACCGCCGACCAACCCGACCCCGACCTCATCATCCGCACCTCGGGAGAGCAGCGCCTGTCGACCCTCATGCCCTGGCAGTCCGTCTACTCCGAATTGTTCTTCCTCCGCGTCAACTGGCCCGACATCACCCTCCACGACTTCCGCACCGCGCTCACCACCTACCACGACCGACAGCGCCGCTTCGGCGCGTGATCCCGTCACGCGGGACTGTCCAATCAATGGCCCTGCTCAGGATCCGTGGCCGGCTTGGTGCGTCTGGGGCGTCCTGCTCGCTCACGGCAGCCATGGTGAGCCAGCTGGATCTGGAGTGGAGCCCGGAACAGATCGCTTCGCACCTCCGGACTCGCCGGCCACCTCGCCGAGAGGCGGGGAGAGGCTCAGTCACAGCTGCGAGTGGTCGCAGCAGTAGCAGCCTGACCCGCCTCCACCCCGCTACTCGCTGCTGGGGACCGGCGTCCGTCCACCGTGCGACACGGCGGGCGGCCGCGCCCGGCAGTTCCCGGAGAGATGTGACTGCCACCCGGGGCCGTGCATCAGACACGCTCCGATTGGGCCCGCGGTTCGTCAGTCCGAGGCCAGTGGGTCGCGATGATCCGCCTCGTCCCGTTTCCAGTAGCCCTTGGCGTAGGCGTGGCGACGATCCAGGCCGATGCCTTCCAGGAAGTGGCGGCGGATGTCCCGGACGGCTCCGGACTCTCCGGCCGCCCACGCCGCGACACGCTCGTACGGCGGGACGGGGGCATTGAGGACTGCGTCCCGGAGGGCTTCTCCCTTCGGGACGCCCGCGGTGCGGTGTACCCACACAAGGTCCAGGTCGGCCTGCCATGACATGTCGGCTTCGGCTTCAGGTCCCTCCACTTCCAGGTACACGGCGCCCCGCATGCCGCGCGGCAGGCTCTCGGCGATGGTGAGGACCGCGGGCTGGGCGCTCTCATCACCGGCCAGGAGATAGAACTCGGCATCGGGGTCGGGGCGGAAGGCGCCCTTGGGGCCGCCGAAAGAGACCTCTTGACCCGGCGTGGCGGCTTCCGCCCAGCGTGCCGCTGGGCCGTTGCCATGCAGGACGAAGTCGATGTCGATGGTCGGTTGTGCCGAGGAGCTGTGGCGCACCGTGTAGGCGCGGCCTGCGGGCTGTCCATCGAGCGGATCGGTCACGAACAGCTTCACCCACTGGGTGGGCTCGTCGCAGTGGAAGGCCGACATGCCGGGTCCTCCCAAGGTGATGCGTGCCATGCGCGGGGCGATCCGGGAGACCGACTCCACCGTGGCGGCGTAGCGGGTCCGGCGTGCGCGGAACATGAGAGGTGGCCTTTCCGCGGGATGTCAGTGGGATGGGCGAGGTACAGGGCGGGCAATCGGCGTACGGCGAGCTGGACCCGTCGGCGAGGGCGGCAGCGAAGGCGTCGGCCGGCCGTGCGCGGTCGTTCTGCGCCCGGCACGCCGGCACCCGACCACGTGGTGCCGGGACGGTCGCCAGGTCCTGCGGGGCGTGGCCGGCGAGGGCGAACAACCCATGTGCCGTGGTCCGGTCTTGGAGTGCCGCTTCGGGAGTTCGGCGTCCGACCGGGGTGCGCTGTGCTGCTCGTCCATGGCGTGACCTCCTCGCTGCGATGGCGCAGTCGGCCTCGGGAAGGACGGGGGTGGCGTTCCCGAGGCCGACTGGAAGAAAGACTAGACGCAACGGTGCGTCTGGTCAAAGGGAGCCTGGACATTCTGGGCTGCCGGACCGCAGCCGGATCAGGAGCGGGCGGTTTGGGCTCCGGACGCAGTGCCGACGGCCTGCGCGCAGCCGAACAGCAGCCGTGTGCGCATCCGGTACACCGGTTCGTCGCGCTCGTTGACCGCCTCGACGAGGAAGCGAACCGTCCCTGTGCCCGGCCGCCCGGGGTGGAGCGAGGCGTCCTCCACCGTCGCCTTTCCACGCAGTTCGTCCCCCGGCCGCACGGGGCTCAGGAAGCGCACCTCGTCCATGCCGTAGGAGCCCTGGCAGGCGGAGTCCGCGAGCAGGGCGCGCACGAACTGGCCCATGACCACGGCTCCGGTGTGCCAGCCGCTGGCCACGAGCCCCCCGAAGGGGGAGCGACGGGCGGCCTCGGGATCCAGATGGAAGGGCATGGGGTCGAAAGAGCGCGCGTACGTGATGATGTCGTCGGTCGTGAGCCGGGTGGCCCCCAACTCGTAGGTGCTGCCGGGCGGAAAGTGCTCGAAGTGCCGCACGGTTGTTGATCTCCTCTGTGGAAGGGCTCCTTGAGATGTCCTGGGCGGGCGGTGCTCAGGTGAGGGACGGCACGTAGTCCGTGTGGGCGGGCACGGCCTCCGGATGGTGGATGGCGGGTTGCGGGCGGGGCGGGGTGAGGCGGCGCTTCTCGGCGCTGTACCACTCGGCGACCCGGAACGCGAGATCCATTGACTGGCCGCGGTTGAGACGTGGATCGCAGGCGGTCTCGTAGCGCAGATGCAGATGGTCGGAGCGGACTTCGCTGCCGCCGCCCACGCACTCGGTGACGTCCTCGCCCGTCAACTCCACGTGCACGCCACCGGGGTGAGTGCCCAGCGCCCTGTGCACCTCGAAGAATCCGGTGATCTCGTCGAGGATGTCGTCGAAGCGCCGGGTCTTGTGCCCGCTCGGGGCCGTGAAGGTGTTCCCGTGCATGGGGTCGCACGCCCACACCACCTCCGCGCCGGTCCCGCGCACGGTCTCGACGAGGCCGTGCAGCCGGTCGCGTACCCGGCCTCGACCCATCCGCGAGATGAACGTCAGCCGGCCGGGCGTGCGGTGCGGATCCAGCAGGTCGATCAGCGCCCGTACGTCGTCCGGGTCGGCGCCCGGCCCCAGCTTGACGCCGATGGGGTTGCTCACCTCGGAGGCGAACGCGACGTGTGCACCGTCCAGTTGACGGGTTCGCTCGCCGATCCACAGCATGTGACCCGACAGGGCGTACCGACGTCCCGTGTCGGGGTCCGTACGCACGAGCGCGGACTCGTAGTCAAGGAGCAGCGCTTCGTGGCTTGCGAACACCTCGGCGGTGCGCAGGGTGGAAGTGTTCATGCCACAGGCGCGAATGAAGCCGAGCGCCCGGTCGATCTCGTCCGCGAGCCGTTCGTAGCGGCGGCATGCCGGGGACAGCGCCACGAAGTCGCGGTTCCACTCGTGTACGTGGTCCAGGTCGGCGTGCCCTCCGGCGGCCAGCGCCCGCAGCAGATTGAGGGTCGCGGCGGACGCGTGGTAGACGCGCTGGAGCCGGGCCGGGTCGGGGGTGCGCGAACTGGGGGTGAAATCAAGCCCGTTGACGGCATCGCCGCGGTATGAGGGCAGGGTGACCCCGTCCCGGGTCTCGGTGGGCTGGGAGCGGGGTTTGGCGTACTGGCCGGCGAGACGGCCGACCTTGACCACCGGGACGGCCGCCGCGTAGGTGAGCACGGCGGCCATCTGGAGCAGGACCTCCAGCTTGTTGCGGACGGATTCCGCGCTCACCGAGTCCAGGGTCTCGGCGCAGTCACCGCCCTGCAGCAGGAAGGCCTTGCCGCGTGCCACCTCGCCGAGGCGGTCCAGGAGCGTGTCGCACTCCCGCGCGAACACCAGGGGCGGCGCGGCCGACAGGGCCGACACCGTCGAGCGTAGCGCCGCGCGATCGGGCCAGTCCGGCTGCTGTGCTGCGGGCAGCGCCCGCCATGATTCGCGATTCGAATGTTCCACGGAGAAAACCTCAACGCCTTCTGTTCCGAGGGCGGGCACCGGGTTGCAGTTGACCGTGCGGCGCAGCCTGGCACGGGAGGACAAGGCGCGGGCAGTGGGTCGTTGAGGCTAGAAGGGCGGATCTAATACGCGGGTACTAGCCCCAGCGGCCGACTGTCGAGGGCGGTCCGCCTCCTGAAGGATTTCGGTGGGCGCAAGGAACCACACACGAAGCCCGGCGCCCTGCCGCCAGCCAGACGACCGGCCTCGAAAGGTGATCCCCGTATGAGCAGCACCGCCAACCCGCCCGGGACCGTGACCCGCCCGCAGACCGGGGACGAATATCTGCAGAGCCTGCGCGACGGCCGCGAAGTGCGGATCTACGGTGAGCGGGTGGAGGACGTGACCACGCATCCCGCGTTCCGGAACAACGCGCGCATGGTGGCCCGGCTCTACGACGCGCTGCATGACCCCGAGCGCAACAGCAAGCTGGTCGTTCCCACGGACACCGGCAACGGAGGGTTCACCCACCCCTACTTCAAGGCGCCCTATACCTCCGGGGACTTGAGGGCGTCCGCGCGCGCCATGGAGGAGTGGGCGCGCATGACCTACGGCTGGCTCGGCCGGACTCCGGACTTCAAGGCCGCGTTCCTTTCCACGCTGGGATCCAACAAGGAGCACTACGCGCCGTTCGAGGACAACGCATCCGCCTGGTACCGCAAGGCGCAGGAAAACGTCCTGTTCATCGGGCACGGCATCGTCAACCCGCCGATCGACCGTAACCGGGGGCTCACCGAGCTCAAGGACGTGATGCTGACGGTGGACCGCGAGACGGACGCAGGCCTGGTCGTCTCCGGGGCCAAGGTGGTCGGCACGGGCGCGGCGCTCACCCAGCACATCTTCATCGGGAGCTACGGGCGCATCCCCGACGGAGCCAAGGACTTCTCCGCGTACTTCATCGTGCCGACCAACAGCCCGGGCCTGAAAATCATCTCCCGCCCGTCGTACGAGTTCTCCGCGGCCACTGTCAGCAGCCCCTTCGACCAACCGCTCAGCAGCCGCTTCGACGAGAACGACGGGATCCTGGTGTTCGACCAGGTGCTCATTCCGTGGGAGAACGTCTTCTGCTTCGACGTGGACAAGGCGAACAACTTCTTCTACGGCTCCGGGTTCTTCTACCGGGCCATGTTCCACGCCTGCGTCCGATTCGCCGTGAAGATGGACTTCATGACCGGGCTCCTCGCCAAGGGCCTTGAGACGACGGGCACTTCGGAGTTCCGTGGCGTGCAGAGCCGGCTCGGCGAGATCCTCGCCTACCGCAACATGTTCTGGGCCCTGGTGGACTCCATGGCCGAGAATCCGACCCGGTGGCCCGACGGAACCGTCACTCCGAACGGTGAGACGGCTCTTGCCTTCCGCGTCCTGTCCTCCTCCATCTTCCCCAAGGTCCGCGAGATCTTCCTGCGGGACCTGGGCAGTGCCCTGATCTACAACAACTCCCACGCCAGCGACTGGGCGAACCCCGAGGTCCGGCCCTACCTGGACAAGTACGTCCGTGGTCTCGGCGTCGAGGCGATCGACCGTGTCAAGCTCATGAAGCTGGCGTGGGACGCCGTCGGTACCGAGTTCGGTGCCCGATGGGAGCTGTACGAGATGAACTACGCGGGCAACCACGAGCAGATCCGCTTCGAGGCGCTCCATGCCCAGCAGGCGTCGGGGCGGTTCGACCAGTACAAGCAACTCGTCGACCAGTGCTTGTCGGAGTACGACGAGAACGGCTGGAAGGTCCCGGACCTCATCAACCCCGGGGACACCACCGTGATAGGCGGCGGCACGCCGGCCCCGGTCTCGTTGGGCGCGGCCGAGGCCACGCGGTGAGGATGCCCGCGACGCCTGCCGGACCGACCGCGCCGTCCGTGGGTGCCGATGCTCTGGACGAGCGTCAACTGAGGTACATCCTGGGGCAGTTCGTGACCGGTGTGTGCGCGGTGTCGACACGCTTCGAGAGCTCGTCCGGGCCCCGCCACGACGCCATCGCGGTGAACTCGTTCACCTCGGTGTCCCTCGATCCGCCCCTCGTGTCGATGTGTCTGCGGGACGACTCCACCTTCCTGGAGCGGGTGCGTACGACGGGCCAGTGGGCCGTCTCGTTCCTGGGGAACCAGTCGCGTGCCCTGGTCGGCGTACTCACGGCGCCGGCCACGCAGCGCCCTCCGGTCGAGGAGGCCGCACAGTGGGCCGTCGGACCGCACACCGGATGCCTGGTTCTCCCCGAGGGCCCCGGAACCCTCGAATGCGCCCTGCACCTGACCCAGCGCCTCGGCGACCACGTGCTCGTGGTCGGGCGGGTGCTCGGTGCCGCGTCCCGCGACGATGCGCCTCTGGTCTTCCACCGCGGCACGTTCACCGAAGTCGCACCACCGCATTGACCACGCACATCCCCATCAGCGAGCACGGAGAGGAGAGATCATGGCGGGGAGGCGCCCGTACGTGGCGGTCGTGGGCGGCGGTATCGGCGGTCTGGCCGCTGCCATCGGACTGCGGCGGCGGGGTATCGAGGTGATGGTCCATGAGCAGTCGAGAGAGGTGGCGCACCAAGGGGCCGGTATCGCGGTCGGCGCCAACGGACACAGGGTGCTGCGGGAGTTGGGGGTCGCCCAGCGTCTGAAGGGATCGGCGGTCGAGCCGGTACGCGCCGACTTCCGGCATTGGCGATCGGGCCGGTGCATGGTGTGGCATCCGCTGACCGGCGCGTACGAGGAAAGGTTCAAGGCCCCTTTCTGGACCGTGGAGAGGGCCAGGGTCCAAGAGGCTCTCCTGGCCGAGCTGGGCGCCGAGCACGTGCACCTGGGAGCGCGCTGCACCGAGGTCGAGAGAACGGAACGCGGTGCCGTGATCCGTTTCGAGGACGGCACCGAGGACGAGGCCGACGCGGTGATCGGGGCCGACGGGATCCATTCGGTGGTGCGCCACAGCCTCTTCGGCCCCGAGGATGCCGTGTTCTCGGGCACCAGCGGATACCGGGCCCTGATCCCCATGGAACGGCTGGGGCATGTCCCTCAGCTCGCCGAGCAGGTGCTGTGGCTCTGGCTCGGTCCCGGCAGGCACTTCATCGCCTATCCCGTGGCGGGTGGCAGCGCCCTGAACTTCCTGGCCGTGGTCCCCGACCGTGACTGGACGATCGAGTCGTGGTCCACGCAGGGCGAGACGGCCGAACTGCTGGCGGCCTTCGAGGGCTGGCATCCCTTCGTCACCGAGATCCTGGCCGCCTGCGAGCGACCGGGACGCTGGGCACTGTACGACCGGGAACCTCAGCGCACCTGGAGTTCGGGCGCGGTGACGCTGCTCGGTGACGCCGCCCACGCGATGCTGCCGCACCACGGCCAGGGCGCGAACCAGGCGCTGGAGGACGCGGTGGTCCTCGCACACATCCTCGGCGACGTGGACGCCGACGGGGCCGAGGCGGCGCTGCGCGCGTACGAGCGGGTGCGCCGGCCGCGCACCCGGCTGCTGCAGGCCGGTTCCCGCAAGAACGCCGACTGCTTCCAGCTACCCGACGGGCCCGAGGCCCAGGCGCGCAATGTCCGGCTGGCCACCCTGCCCGACGACCTTGCCTGGATCCACGGGCACGACGCCGTCGGCCGGCTGGGGTCCGCCCCGGCTCCTGCCTGACAGCCGACGACGAACGGTGAGAGGAACCATGGCAAGGATCTATTCCTTCGAAGGAAACGTACCCGTCGTGCACCCCACGGCCTTCGTCCATCCGGAGGCCGTCCTGATCGGCTCCGTCGACATCGGGCCGGGTTGCTACGTCGGTCCCCTCGCCAGCCTGCGGGGCGACTTCGGGCACATCGAACTGAGAGAGGGCTCCAACGTGCAGGACGGCTGCGTTCTGCACTGCTTCCCCGGTGCGGACACGGTCGTCGAGGAGGACGGCCATGTCGGACACGGCAGCGTCCTGCACGGATGCCGAGTGGGCCGAGACAGCCTGATCGGCATCAAGTCGGTGCTGATGGACGGTGTGGTGGTGGGGCGACAGGCATTCGTCGGTGCCGGCAGCTTCGTCAAGAGCGGTTTCCACATACCGGAACGGCACCTCGCCCTGGGAAGCCCGGCCAAGGTGGCCCGGGAGCTCACAGCGGACGAGGTCGCCTGGAAGCGCAACGGCACAGCGCAGTACCAGAAGCTGGCGCAACGCTGCCTGACGGGACTTCACCCGGCGGCGGCGATGACCGAGCGCGCGGCTGCCGACACCACGGCGGTTGCCGAGCCCGAGCACGTCACCCTGCACGAATTCCGGGCCCGCTGAGGGCTGGGCGGCACATCGCCCTCGACTTCGATTCCCGAGGAGCACCGTTGAGCAGGTTGCGCTGGCTGACCGCGGGGGAGTCGCACGGACCCGCACTGGTGGCGACGCTGGAAGGGGTGCCCGCGGGGATCCCGGTGACGACGGAGATGGTGACGGACCACCTGGCGCGGCGGCGCCTGGGCCATGGCCGCGGGGCGCGGATGAAGTTCGAGCGGGACGAGGTCACGTTCCTGGGCGGCGTCCGGCACGGGCTGACGCTGGGCTCGCCGGTCGCGGTGATGGTGGGCAACACGGAGTGGCCGCAGTGGGAGCAGGTCATGGCAGCTGATCCCGTCCACCCGGACGTGCTGAAGGACCTGGCGCGCGCTGCGCCGTTGACCAGGCCGCGGCCCGGCCATGCGGATCTGGCGGGGATGCAGAAGTACGGATTCGACGAGGCGCGGCCGATTCTGGAGCGGGCGAGCGCGCGGGAGACGGCGGCGCGGGTGGCGCTGGGCGCGATCGCGCGGTCGTATCTGAAGGAGACGGCGGGGATCGAGATCGTCTCGCACGTGGTGGAGCTGGCGGCGGCGAAGGCGCCGTACGGCGTGTACCCCACGCCTGGTGATGTGGAGAAGCTGGACGCGGACCCGGTGCGCTGCCTGGATGCGGATGCGTCGAAGGCGATGGTTGCCGGGATCGATCAGGCGCACAAGGACGGCGACACTCTGGGTGGCGTGGTGGAAGTGCTGGCCTACCGGGTACCGGTCGGGCTCGGTTCGCATGTCCACTGGGACCGGCGCCTGGACGCTCGCCTCGCGGCGGCGCTGATGGGCATTCAGGCGATCAAGGGTGTCGAGGTCGGTGACGGCTTCGACCTGGCCCGTGTACCCGGCTCGCAGGCGCACGACGAGATCCTCTCCACCGAAGATGGTGTCACGCGGGCCTCCGGCCGCTCGGGCGGTACCGAGGGTGGGCTGACGACGGGTGAACTGCTGCGCGTGCGGGCGGCGATGAAGCCGATCGCGACCGTGCCGCGGGCGCTGGCGACGATCGATGTGGCCACGGGGGAGGCGGCCAAGGCGCATCACCAGCGTTCGGATGTCTGCGCGGTGCCGGCGGCCGGGATCGTCGCCGAGGCCATGGTGGCGCTGGTCCTCGCGGACGCGGTGGCGGAGAAGTTCGGCGGCGACAGCGTGCCCGAGACCCGCCGCAACGTGCGGTCCTACCTCGACAACCTCCAGATCCGGTGAGCCGGACAGGCCGCAGGGCCGCGGTCCTGGGATCGCCCATCGCCCACTCGCTGTCGCCGGTGCTGCACCGCGCCGCATACGCGGAGCTGGGACTCACCGACTGGTCGTACGACTCGTTCGACGTGGATACGGCGGCTCTGCCCCGCTTCATCGAGCGGCTCGGTCCGGAGTGGGCAGGGCTTTCGCTGACCATGCCCCTCAAGCGTGCGGTGATCCCGCTGCTCGACGAGATGAGCGCGACGGCACAATCCGTGCAGGCCGTCAATACCGTGGTGTTCACCGAAGACGGCAGGCGTCTGGGCGGCAACACCGACATTCCGGGGATGGTCGCCGCGCTGCGCGAACGCGGCATCGAGCGAGTCGACTCGGCCGCGATCCTCGGGGCCGGCGCCACCGCGGCCTCGGCACTGGCCGCACTTGCGCGCACCGGCGTCGGCGAGGTTGTCACCTACGTACGGCACGAGTCCCGCGCCGCCGAGATGCGGGAGTTGGGTGAGCGGCTCGGCGTCGATGTGCGTACGGCGGACTGGACCGACGCGGCGAAGGCGCTGCGCTTCCCCCTGGCGATCGCGACCACTCCGGCAGGTGCGACGGATGCCCTTCTGTCCGCCGTACCGGAGCAGCCCCGCACTCTCTTCGATGTGCTCTACGCCCCGTGGCCAACCGCTCTTGCCGCCTGCTGGACCGCCCGAGGCGGGACCCTCGTCAGTGGACTCGACCTGCTGGTGCACCAGGCGGTGCTGCAGGTGGAACAGATGACGGGCCATGCCCCGGCCCCGCTGGAGGTGATGCGGAAGGCCGGTCGAACGGCGCTGAACAACACAGGTGCCGGACCGAAAGTCGTCCTCGTCGGTCCGATGGGGGTCGGCAAGTCGACCGTGGGCGTATTGCTGGCCGAGCTGCTCGGCTGCGCGTACCGAGACACGGACGGTGACATCGAGGCTGAGCAGGGCCGCTCCGTCGCGGACATCTTCGCCGTTGCAGGCGAGGCGTATTTCCGGGAGTTGGAGCGCCGGGCGGTGAGTCTGGCGCTCGCTGAGCACGACGGGGTGCTCGCGCTCGGTGGCGGCGCGGTGCTCGACGCGGCGACGCGGGCGCTGCTGGCCGCCCACGCGGTGGTGTACCTGACGGTGAACGAAGACGAGGCGTTGCTGCGGGTCGGCCCGGCCGCCGAGCGACCGTTGCTGGCCGTCAACCCCCGTAAGCAGTGGCGGCAGGTGATGGAGACGCGCCGTCATCTGTACACCGACGTCGCCCGGGTGGTCGTGGCCACCGACGGCCGTAGTCCCGACGAGGTCGCCCAAGCCGTCCTTGACGCACTGGGGCACACGCTCGCGCACGCCATCGAGAAGAACCACCGTTGTCACAGCAGCCGGAGCAGGGAGACAGGCCGCTCGATCAGGTCCGCGACGTAGCGGAGGAACCCCCCGGCCGCCCCGCCGTCGCAGACGCGATGGTCGAACGTGAAGGACAGCTGACACACCTGCCGGATCGCCAGCTCACCGTCGATGACCCAGGGGCGGGCCAGGATACGACCGACGCCGAGCATCGCCGCTTCGGGGTGATTGATGATCGGCGTGGATCCGTCGACACCGAAGACCCCGTAGTTGTTCAGGGTGAAGGTTCCTCCGGTCAGATCCGCAGGGGCGAGCGTCCCCTCGCGTGCGCTGGTGGTCAGGCGGGTGATCTCGGCGGACAGCGCCGGCAGTCTCATCTTCTGCGCGTCCCTGACGACGGGCACGACGAGGCCGCGTTCCGTCTGTGCGGCGAACCCCAGGTGGATCGAGGGGAGTTGAACGATCTCCTGGTTGACGCTGTCCACGGTCGCGTTGAGCTCCGGATACCGGGTGAGTCCGGCGACGCAGATGCGAGCGAGGAGGGCGAAGAGAGAGACCTTGTTGTCGTCGCCCGACGCTGACAGCTGCTCTTTGGTGTCCAAGAGTCGTGTGGCGTCCACATCGACCCATGTCGTCGCGTCGGGGATCTCCTGACGGCTCCTTGACAGTTTGTCGGCGATGGTGCGCCGGACCCCCCGCAAGGGGACGCGCACAGCCTCCGGTGCCTGGCTGCGCTGCTCGACGTCCTTGCGGAGGATCAGCCCTCCGGGGCCACTGCCGTGCAGCGTGCGAAGGTCGAGGCCGTGCTGTTTGGCGAGCTTCCGCACCAGGGGCGAGATCACGCGGACCGGTTCGGTGGTCGGCGCCTTCGTGTCGGCCAAGGCTGCCACCGCCGTACGGGGAGAGGGAACGGGGACCCGGCGCCGGCGCGCCACGGGCGCGGACGTGCCGTAGCCGACCAGTACGTTGCCCGAGTCCTCCGAGGCCGCAGCCGAAGGGTCGGGTGTCCCGGGCGGCGGATCCTGCCTGCCGCCGACGGACAGGAGCGGCTGCCCGACGTCCACGCTCTCGCCTTCCCGCCCCCACAGGCGCGTGACGACTCCGGCATAGGGGCAGGGCACTTCGACCACGGCCTTTGCCGTTTCCACCTCCACCACGGGCTGGTCGACGCGGACGGAGTCACCGACGTGGACCAGCCACCGTACGATCTCCGCCTCGGTGAGCCCCTCGCCCAGGTCGGGGAGGACGAACTCCCTGACGTCGCTGCTCATATGCCCTCCCCCTGAGTGGTGTCCTCCCACTGCAGCCGCGCGACGGCGTCCAGAATGCGGTCGACGTCGGGCAGGTGGTAGCGCTCCAGCATCGGCGGGGGATAGGGGATGTCGAATCCGGTGACCCGCAGTACGGGAGCTGCCAGGTGGTGGAAGCAGCGTTCGGAGACCCGGGCGGCGATCTCGGCGCCGAAACCCGAGAACCCCTGGGCTTCGTGGACGACGACAGCCCGTCCTGTGCGCCTGACGCTCGCGCACACCGCCGCGTCGTCGAACGGCACCAGGCTGCGCAGATCCACGACTTCGAGGTCCCATCCCTCGGCCTGCGCCGCCGCGGCGGCCTCCAGACACACCGGGAGGGAAGGGCCGTAGGTGATGAGGGTGGCCGACGACCCGGCGCGTCGTACGGCCGCCTCGCCCAGGGCGGGCAGCGCGGCCGAGCGGTCGATCTCTCCCTTGGACCAGTACAGCCGCTTGGGCTCCAGGAAGATGACGGGATCATCCGAGGCGATGGCAGCGCGCAGCAGACCGTACGCGTCGGCGACCGTGGCGGGAGTGACCACGTGGAGGCCGGGTGTGTGCGTGTAGTACGCCTCCGATGCGTCGCTGTGATGCTCCACACCGCCGATGCCGCCGCCGTAAGGGATGCGGATGGTCAGCGGCATCGGCAGCGCGCCGCGCGTCCGGTTACGCATCTTCGCGACGTGGCTGACGAGTTGCTCGAATGCGGGATAGGCGAAGGCATCGAACTGCATCTCCACGACGGGCCGCAGTCCGTACATGGCCATGCCGACTGCCGTCCCCAGGATGCCTGCCTCCGCGAGGGGGGTATCGGCCACCCGACGGTCGCCGAATGCCGCCGCGAGGCCATCGGTGACGCGGAACACGCCGCCGAGCGTGCCGATGTCCTCTCCCAGCAGATGGACCCGGTCGTCGTCGGTCAGGGCGTCGTGCAACGCCCCATTGAGCGCCTTGGACATCGTCACCTGCTCGACGGCCGGCGCGTTGCCTGCGGCCCGAGCGACGGTCAGATCCACTGTGGCGGTCACTGGCCCGCCTCCAACTCCTGTGCCAGCAGGGCACGTTGCTCTTCGAGCTGAGGGGTTCGCCGGGCGTAGACGTGGTCGAACAGGTCCAGTGGGGCAGGGGACGGATCCGTGGCGAACCGACGGCGCAGGTCCTCCGCCATGTCTTCGGCTTCCTGCCGGATCCGGTCCACCCCGGCGTCGTCCAGAAGTCCGCGCTCGCGCAGGTGCCGTTCCATGCGGGTGACCGGGTCCCTACGGTTCCAGAACTCGACTTCGGCCGCGTCGCGGTAACGGGTGGCGTCATCGGCGTTCGTGTGTGCGTCGATGCGATACGTCACCGCTTCGACCAGGGTCGGCCCGCCGCCTTCACGAGCGTGCTCAGCGGCCCGTCGCACCTCGCGGTACACGACCGCCGCGTCGTTCCCGTCGACCAGGACGCCCGGCATGCCGTAACCGATCGCTTTGTGAGCAAGGCTGGGCGCGGCACTCTGTTTGCTGAGCGGTACGGAGATCGCGTAGCCGTTGTTCTGGACGAAGAAGACCACGGGAGCTTTGTAGACCGCGGCGAAGTTCAGCGCCTCGTGGAAGTCGCCCTCACTGGTGCCACCGTCCCCGACCATCGCCAGCACGACGAGGCCGTCCCCGTGCAGAGCTGCGGCGTGCGCAAGGCCTACCGCGTGCGGGGTCTGCGTAGCCAGTGGGGTGCTCAAGGGGGCTATGCGATGGGCGCGCGGATCGTAGCCGCTGTGCCAGTCGCCCCGCAGAAGCGTCAGTACGTCCACGGGGTCGACGCCCCGGACCAGCAGGGCCAGCGTGTCCCGGTAGGTGGGGAAGATCCAGTCCTGCCGGTCCAGAGCCAGGACAGCGCCCGCCTCGCAGGCTTCCTGCCCGGTCGTCGACGGGTAGACCGCCAGCCGGCCCTGCTTGGTCAGTGCCGTCGCCTGGAGGTTGTAGCGGCGGCCCCGGACCAGTTGCCGGTACAGGTCGAGCAGGACGGCGGCATCGAGGGACTCCGTGCCGGACACGTCGTCGATGAGGCTCAGAGGCTCCGCGGAAGGCAGCATCGCCGCCACGCCGACCTCGTCGACACCTGGCGGATCAAGAACTGTCATGTGGATGAGGCTCCTTCGGCCGGGTCAGTGGGGCGCCGGTGTTCCCGTACCAGCATTCGCGGCGGACAGAAGCCGCGGCAGTCGGCCGATACGGCTAGTACCTCGGCTCTAGCCTCCGGTCCCCAGAAAGCCGCTTAGAACTCCGGGACTAGACAGGTGGTTCTACTGCCAACTGGCGACTACCGGTGCGATGGCGCGGACTCCACGCTGAACGGACCCGTCCGCGACTGCGCAGAGTCGCGGCTCTCCCAGCCAGGAGGATGTCCATGAGCAGTGCAGTCACCTCCCGACTCGTCGTCGGCGACCGCTTCCGCGACTTCGCCGAGGCCGTCGGCGCCGAGACCCTCTCCGGCCTGACCCGTTCACTCGACGCGGGCGACCTGGACACGCTCGAGGGGCCGGTGCACGTGGTCACCGGGCAGGGCATCGGGGAGTTCGAACTCTCCTACCTCCGCGACGCGATCACGCGCCGGCAGTTGGACGACCGCGTCGTGCTGGTGCACTCCACAGCGGTACCCGCACGCCGGCAGGAACTGCACAAGTCCCGCGAGGACAACGTCCTGGTCGCCGGTCTCACGCAGGCCGACGACCGTACGTACGAGGCTCAGCTGCGGCTGCACGACCACAACGAGCTCCTCGTCGACGTGCAGGACCGGGTGCACGTACAGGGCATGGTGGCGATCGAAGCAGCCCGCCAGATGTTCCTCGCGGTCATCGAGCACTACTTCACCGCACGCTGGCCGCAGCAGCGGTACTACATCGTGCTCAACTCCATGAACACCACGTTCTCGAACTTCCTCTTCCCCGTGGGCGCCACGCTGCGGCTGACGGTGGACGAGTCCGACCTGTCGGAGCCCAGCCGACTGACCGTACGTACGACGGTGGTACTGGAGCAGGCGGGGCGTGCCGCCGCCGCGGTGACCATCGACGCGGCGGCCTTCGCCCCCGGTCTGCTGGAGGAGAAGGAGCTGCGGCGGGCCAAGGGCGCCGTGGCGAGCGCGGTGGACACGGCTCTCGCGACCGCGACCGTCTGACGTGAAACTGCCGGTACAGGACACGAAGGCACCCCTGACAGAGGCACAGCTCTGCGACAGCGAGCGGAGGTTCGCCTACTTGGGGCCGGAAGGAACCTTCACCGAGCAGGCCCTGCGATCGCTTCCGGAGGCCGGCGGGTCCTCGCTGCTGCCGGCCGCGACGGCCGCCCAGGCCCTGGAGTATGTGTGCCGTGGAGCCGCCGACGCCGCCATGCTGCCGGTGCACAACACGGTGGCCGGACCGGTCCCGGACACTTTGCGCGCGCTGGTGGAGTCACCGTCACCGGTCGTGGTGAGGGAAGTCGTGCTCGAGGTCGAGTTCGCGCTGCTGGTGCGCCCGGGGACGCCGCTGTCGCGGGTCCGTACGGTCAGTGGGCACCCCCACGCGGGAACGCAGGTGCGTCGCTGGCTCAGCAGCCATGTGCCGCACGCGCGGTGGATCGCGGCGCCGTCCAACGCCGAGGGCGCACGCCGGGTCAAGGACAGCGAGTGCGACGCCGCGGTGGCCGGGCTCCACGCCGCGGCGCGCTATGGCCTGGAGGCCGCCGGCACCGAGATACAGGACAGCTCCGGTGCCGCGACGCGCTTCCTGCTCTGTGCGCACCGCGGCGCCGCGCGGGTCCCGGCTCCCGGCCGCGCCCACCGGACGTCCCTGATCGGCCGCTTCCCCAGCCGGTCGGGTCAATTCGCTGTGCACCTACGGGAATTGAAGAAGCACCCTGTCCTGCAAGAGGTTTCCCTGAACGTCGTCCACGACGGCCCGGACAGCCGCTTGCTCCTCGCCGACTGCCCGGGCCGCATGGACCGGCCGGAGACCGCGCGCGCCGTCGGTCTCCTGCAGCTGAGCCTGCCGGGGCTCCGATCCCTGGGGTCGTACGCCTCGGCACATCCCGTGAAGTCCCCGTCCGAACGGAGCAGGATCATGACCGCCAAGGCCACCACCGCGGAAGCCGACCTGTCCGTGGAACCCGCACCCGGGGACGTCGCCCGGCTGAGGGAACAGATCGACGCCCTGGACCAATCGCTCATCGGCGCACTCCAGCAGCGGTTGGCGGCGTCCAAGGAGATCCAGCGTCTACGCATGAGCGGTGGCGGCGCACGGATCGACTCCGGGCGTGAGCACGCGATACGCGACCGGTACACGCAGACCCTCGGGGCCGGCGGGAGTGCGGTCGCGGACGCCGTACTCGAGATGTGCCGGGGGCTGGCCCCGAGGTGAGCCGGCCACCGAGGACGGCACAGCAGCCGTCGGGTCTCCGTCGCGGTCGTGAGGGTGTCCTCGCGGCCGCGACGTCCTTGTTCCTCACTCGAGGCTACGACGCCACGAGCATGGGCGATATAGCCGAACACGTCGGAGTGACCAAGGCCGCCCTGTATCGCCACGTCAGCGGCAAAGCGGAGTTGCTGGATGCCGTCACCAGGCCGATGCGGGAGGCTGTGCTCGCGCTGCTGGGCAGTTGTGCGCAGGTCCGGGGCCAGGGCTTCGACACGCTCGCCGGACTCCTGCGCGGGCTGGCCGACGTGGCGGCGGACGACCCGGCCGGGCATGCCCTGCTGTGGGCCGCGCGCGGCACATCAGCGGGTTTCGACCAGGACTCGGCCTGCCGCGAAGCGGTGTTCCGGCGGCTGGTCGACCTGCTGGAGCAGGCCGTTGCGGAGGGCGACGTACGCGACGACATCGCGCTCCCGCTCATCGCCCGGCTGCTCCTGGGCGCTGTGGCGGGGGCGAACTGTCTCCCGGACGAGCCGGTGTCGCCCTCGCATTCTGCGGTCGCTGCCCTGCTCGGTGGTCTGCGGCCGGCGTCAGTGGCCGGCTGAGGCCGGCGGGAGCGCGGACCGTATGGCCTGCCTGAGCCAGACATGCACCGGTTCGGTCTCGTGCCGGGGGTGCCACGCCTGACAGATGCTGATGGGGTCGGTCTCGACCGGAAGGTTGAACACCTCGATACTCACGGACTTCTGCGCGCTGACCGCGAGGGACCGGGGCATCGCGGTGACGAAGTCGGTCAAGGGGAGCATCAAAAGGGCCTCACCGTAGTCCGGCACGGAGGCGATGACGTCCCGGCGCAGCCCGAGTTCGCGCAGGCCGACATCGATGGGTCCGGTCATACGGCCTTTGCGCGACACACTGACATGCCGTGCCGCGGCGAACGTCCTGGCGGTCACCTCGCCGGACAGGAGGGGATGACCGGTTCGGGCCACGCCCACGAACTCGTCCCGGAAGAGCGGCTCGATGCACAGCTCCGGAGAGGGCTCGTCGATGATGCCGATTTCGATGTCCACCGCGCCCTCCCGCAGTGGTGCGTTGCCATGGCTGCTCTCGGCGGTGAACGTGAAGCGGGCCAGGGGCACCTCCTGGATCGCCCGGCGCAGCAGGGCCGGTGAGAGAACAGCCGCGTAGGCCTCGTCCGCGACGATGGTGAGGGTCCGGCTGACCTGGGTGAGGTCCTCCTGCTGGTGCGGGGTGAGGATGTCCTCGGCCGCGCGCATCAGAGCGCGGACCTTCGGCTGAAGCTCGAGTGCTCTGGGCGTGGGGACCAGACCACGGCCGGCCCGGACCAGTACGGGATCGCCGAGAGCTCGCCGGATCTTGGACAACGCCCGGCTCATGGCGGGCGGCGAGAGCGCCAGCCGCTCGGCCGCACCGGTGACGCTGCCCTCCTGCAGCAAGGCGTCCAGAGCCGGCAGCAGCCGTATGTCCACCTGCCGTGCCAGCAGGGTGGACATCTCCTCGCTCCAGTCACTGTGCGCGGGGCGGTCGGCATCGGTCGCAGTCACTGCTTCTCCCGGGAAGTGTTCTGGTCGCTGACGGGCCGGCGCAGCCACAGCGCGACCAGGAGCGAGGCGAGCAACAGAATGACCCCGACCACGCGCAACGACTCGGCCATGCCCGCGGTGAAGGCCTCGCGGATCTGCGCGGAGAGACGATCCGCCGAGGCGGCGCCGGAACGTTCGACACCGCTCAGTGCGGAGCCCAGCGCCTGCCCGCCCGCGGCATCGTCCTGAAACCGTCGAAGTACGGCAGGAAGCGCGTCGGCGAACCGGGCGTTGAGCAGCGTACCGAAGACGGCGAAGCCCAGAGCCCCGCCGATCTCACGACTGAAGCTGTTGATGCCCGAGCCGACGCCGGCCTGGTGCGCGGGCAGGGAAGTGATGACGGCCTGGGACAGTGGCGGGTTGGACAGTCCCGACCCGACGCCGACCACGATGATGCACCCCGCGTACAGGACGTAGGGCGTCGAAGGGCCGCACAAGGAGAAGAGCCCGAGTCCCGCGACCACGACGAGGAGCCCGCAGGCGACGACCGGACGTGAGCCGTAGCGGTCGGCCAGCCGCGCGGACCGCGGCGAGACCAGGAAGATCACCACGGCCAGCGGCGCGGTACCGAGCCCTGCCAGAGCTGCTGGATAACCCTTCACATTCATCAGGTACTGGCCGTTGAGATAGAAGACCGAGTACATCGCGATGAAGGACACGACGATGCCGAGCGTCCCGGCTCGCATTCCAGGATGACGGAACACCCTTGGGTCGAGGAGCGGTTGTTCCCGGCGTATCTCGTATCCGACGAAGAAGGCCAGAAAGCACAGGCCCGCAATGAATGCCAGCAGAACGGCCGGGGAAGTCCAGCCGAGTTCGGTTCCCTCGATGATGCCGAAGAGCAGCGCGAAGACCGAGACGACGAGGATGAGCACTCCGTGCACGTCGACGGAATGGTGGTGCCGGTCGACACGGGGCAGGAATTTCGCGGCTACGAAGAGGCCGAGGGCGGCAAGAGGGGCGGCAACAGCGAACAGGGCCTGCCAGTCGAAGAATTGCAGAACGACGCCGCCCACCATGTTGCCGGCCACCCCGCCGGCTCCGCTCAACGCCGTCCACAGCGCCACGGCATGACCGCGCCGGTTCTGCGGATAGCAACTCATGAGCAGCGGAAGACTGTTGGGCAGGACGAGTGCGGCGCCCGCTCCGGTCAGTGCCCGTGCCCCGAGCAGGAGGGCGACGGACGGGGCGACCGCGGACCCGACGGATCCCACGATCATCAGCATCAGCCCGCACAGGAGCGCCCCTTTGCGCCCGAAGCGGTCGCCGATGGCGCCACTGGGGATCAGCAGACAGCCGAAGACGATCAGGTAGCTGTCCACGATCCACAGCACCTGTGTCGCGGTCGGCTGCAGCGCGCTCGTGGCCAGTCGGCCGACGGCCAGGTTCACACTGGCACCCAGACCGAACACCAGCATGACGCACATGCCGATGCCGGCGATGGCCGCTCGTGAGCCGCGCTGGGGGTCGCCCGGCGCGGCCCTGTCCGGCTGCGCAGCGCGGGTGGGGCCGGGAACACTCATGAGATGGCCCGCGTACGGGTGTCCACGAAGGTGGAGAGTTCCAGCCCCTGCCCATCGGTGATGCCGACGGAGACGTAACCGTTGGCGGAGTCGCGGACGTGATCGAGGTACGGACGGGCAGCGGCCGCGAACTTCTCGGTGTCGTCCGCATGCACCAGGGAACCCGGACGAAGCCGGGGTTCCGCCGCCTTGATCACATCGTGATAGAAATCGGCCCACCCGTCCAGATAGAGAAAATCGATCTGCTCCGGGAAAGTGGAGAGCACGTCCACGGCTTCGCCCTCGATCACGTCAGCCTGCTCGGCGACCCCGGCAGATTTCAGATGCTCCCGTGCGGCCGCGCACTTCTCTTGGTGAAGGTCCACCGTGTACAGCTTTCCGTACCCGTTGTCCCGTAGAGCTGCCGCAATGTGAATCGCGGTGAATCCGTAGGAGGTTCCGAACTCGAACACCGTTTGCGGACGCATGGCGCGCACGCAGGTGTACAGCATGCGGCCGATGCTTTCCGGCGCCGCATAGTATCCGCTGGAGCATGCTTCCACCAGGTCTTCCGGTGTCCAGGGGGATACCCGGCTGCGGATCTTTTCGAGGAGTTTCGGCTGTTCCGTCTCGTCCACTCGCCGCTGTTCCTTCAGGATGCTTTCGAGGACGTTCCGAGTCTGGGGGGAGAAAAGGGTGGACGTCATGGTCATGCGTTCCTCTCCTTGAGGTCAGCGGGTTGTTTCTGCCAATGTCCCGGACAGCCCGGAATTCGGCATCCGGAGCACTCCGGAATTCACTTTGATAAAGGGCTGGATCAGGAGGTCAACTCCTACGAGGAAACAGACCGTGCCCATTCCGATGGGGCCGCCCATGATGAGTCCCGATGTCATCAGACCGGCTTCGATGAGCCCTTTCGCAGCCCAGAAGGGCCAGCGCCATCGAGCGTTCATGGTGATGGCGAGCAGATCGATGGCACGGATGCCGAACCCGCTCATGATGATGAGGGCCGAGCCGTACGCGCACAGGAGTACGGCCAGGGCGAGGACCCCGGCCGAGGTGATGTGCAGGCCGCGCGCGGGCTCTGACCAGCGGAGCAGGTCGATGATGCTGCCGCAGAAGAAGAAAGTGAAAAGCGGTGAGAGCAGCGGCCTTTCCCGCGTCCAGGCTGCCACGATCACAAGGCAGATGACAGCCACCGCAGTCTGCGATATCCCCACCGTGACAGGAACGTGCTTCATCAGGCCGAGCGCGAAGACATCGAGCGGATCGGTTCCCATACCCGAGTGAATGAAAAGATAGGCGCCGGCCGAGAAAATCAGGCAGCCGACTAAGTAGATCCAGTACTTGCTGCGCCGTTCTCGATCGAAGAGCATCAGCTTACCTCCCCTTTGGCTTCCGTCACCCACTCTAGGACGCCGGGATCGGGTTAATCCAGTGCTTTCCGTGCAACATACACCTTCAGTAACTGGAATCGGGGATTCACTGGCGTTCGGTTTAGCTTGCAACTATTCCCTGTGATGTAACCCACGTTTCAACGGATTGCTTGAGTCCGGCCTATATGATGATGTCGTAAGGCGTAATCGTTGACGAGGCGACAGTGCGGGCAACGGCGCTCACGCATGTGCGCTCGGTGAGCAACGGTCTTTGCGTGACAGGGGGATACATGTCTCTGAATAGGTCTCTGATACCTCGTCCGACTTCCGAGGGAGTTTCTACTGCTGCACCTGTTCTCACCCCCAGGGAGCGACAGGTGCTGGACGGGATCAAGGAAGGCTATTCAAACAGGATGGTCGGCAGGTTACTCGGCATTTCTGAGCGCACTGTAAAAGTCCACCTGCATTCGATTTTCATCAAACTGGGAGCCAATTCACGCACGGAGGCCGTCATCGCGGGGATCCGGAACGGCTCCATCAGCCTGCACTGACGGTTGCATGCGAGTGGCCCCCGACGTATCTGTCGGGGGCCACTCGCATGCAACCGTCAAAGTTCAGTGGCGGCGGACTCGTGCGCGAGCGTGAGGACGAGCCGGGCCGTGGTGTTCACGAGTTCCTTGTCGATCGGCTCGCCGAACACCAGAACCCGGTAGTACAGCGGCCCGAGCAGCAGATCCACGAGGTGGTCGACAAGCCGGTCGTCGACGGTGGCGGGGGCAAGGGCACGCGCGAGGAGCGCGCCCAGTCCGGCGATGTCGCGCTCGCGCTGCTCCCGCAGGAAACCGCCACGCAGCGAGGCGGCGGTCTCCGTGTCCAGCTGGGCATGCCCGAGCAGAGCCTGCATCACCTGGCCGGCCGGTTCTGCGAAGAAGTCGGCCACGCGCTGAAGGTGGTCCGTGAGGTCGTCCTCGGGGCTGCCTTGCCCGGTACGCCACTCCAGCGCCTCGCGGGCATCGTCGATGAGTGTGTCGAGGAGGATGTCGACCTTCGACTTCCACCAGCGGTAGATCGTCTGCTTGGCCACGCCGGCGCGCTGGGCGATGCCTTCGATGGTCAGGGCGGCGAATCCTCGCTCGACCAGGAGGTCGTCCGCGGCGTGGAGCACCGCGAGCCGGACGCTCTCGCTGCGTCGAGGGCCGGTTCGGCTGATGACAGGGCGCTGGTCGCAGGCCGGTTGGGGTTTCCGCGTGGCGCTAATGGTTCTTTCGCCTTTCGGGCTTTCGAATCGCATGGGGTCCGTCCCCCAATTCTGGCAGGGCCGGGTTCACCGAGATGTGATGCGTGCGAACCGGCTCATGCGGCCTTCTTGGTGGGACGTACCAGGCTGAGCAGTACGCCGAGTGCGAGCGCGGCCACCACGGCGCTGAACGTCTCGCCTGCGGGGCGCAGACTGGTCTGGCGGATCAGGACGCCGACGCCGATGGCGGGCACCGCGAGCATCGAGTACAGGATGGCGAAGAAGGTGGAGACGGATGCGCCCCTGTGCTGTGGCGCGCTGCGCGTGGTGATGCTGCCGATGCCGTGGCCGACCGCGATACCCGTCGCGAGGCCGTTCACAGCGGCGCCGGCGAGCAAAGGAGCCAGGGTGCTGGTGGCCATGGCCGCGGCGATCAGGGCGGCGGCGGCGATCAGGCCCAGGCATGCCACGGGCAGCGCGGTGCTGGGCCGGAGCATACGGACCAGGAGCTGACCGAAGGCCGTGCAGGCGAAGGCGATGAAGACCACGAGCCCGGTCAGAGAGTGGCTGGACTCGTTCAACACGGTCCCCAGGAACAGCCCCGTCACGGCGGTCAGTACCCCGAGTACGGCGAATCCGGCACCGCCGGCCATGGCCGAACGCAGGAAGTCCGAGCGGATCTCGGCGGGAACGTGCAGGGGCTGGAACTGAAACGAGAAGCCGGAACGGTGCTCTGAACTCTCACCGTGCAGCAGGACGCCGAGCGCGCCGATTGCGGCGAGGACGAGCATGACGACCCAGGGTGTACGCAGCGGGGACGGTGCGAGATCGGCCAGGATTCCCGCCAGGAGGGTGCCGCATGCGAGGCCGCCCATGTTCGCGAACAGAGCGAGGGTGGCGGGCTTGACCCGGCTGTTCTGGCCGAGCCGTTCCGCGAGGGAGGCGGTGGCCGCACCGGTGACGAGGGCTGCTGAGAAGCCTGAGACAACACGCGCGATGAGCATCGCCGCGACGTTCTGCGCCAGTATGAAAGCGACCGCGGCGCATACGGACAACAAGGTTGCGGCGATCAGTACCGGACGCCGTCCCACCTGGTCGGAGAGCCGCCCGAAGGCGAGCAGGCCGACCACGACGCCGAGGGCGTAGACGGCGAAGACCACGGTGACGGTGAACGGGGTGAAACCGAAGGCGTCTCCGTAGAGCGGGTAGAGCGGTGTGGGTGCCGTGGTGCCCGCCATGGTGATCCAGAAGGCGAAGGCCACGCTGAATACGGCGAGACCGCTGCCGCGAGCCCTTGTCGAGGAGCCTGCCGGGCTGACGGCGCGGACGGTCGAGTTCCCCACAGATGTGGCCTCTCGTGAGTGTGGATGTGGAGCGAGCAACGGGAGGGAAGCGCAGACAAGACTTACCGTTGCGTCTACTCAGGAAGATTAGACGAGTCGTCGCGTCTATTCAAGGCGTCCATGTCTGGGTGCGACTTGCCGGTGAGAGGGCGGGTCCCCGCGGTTCGCAGGCTCTTCGTCCGATGGTCCGGTTCGGCACAAAAATTCCACGACACCGCTGACGGCGGGGAGGCGCATCTTCTTCGACGGCTACGGCTACGGCATGCACTGCTACAGCGACAGTTGCGACGCTTTCGCCACCTGGTCCGCCCCGGCCGGACTCCCCGGTGATCGGTGGCCGACTCGGCTTCGCCGAGGGGTCTCCAGGAGACCCGGTTCCGGTGTCAGGGGCACGGCGTGTTGCGGGGGCTCGAGCTGGCCTCGGCGGGTCCCCGCCATGCCCAAGGCCGCACGGCCGTCACGGTGAACCGGGACGGGCCCACCCCGGCTCCACCGACAAGGGACTCGCCAGCCGTAGCGGCAGGACGATGCCGGGGGGCCAGTCGCGAGGCAGCGGTTTACGACGAACTCCGCGATGTCCTTGCCGACGGCATCCTGGAACGGTCGCGATGGCGGGCGGACCGCTGCAGCCGGGCGCCGTTAAATGAACCGCATCCCGTGCGGGATTTCCTCGACGTGATCGTCGATCAGCAGACTTCGGCCTCGGTGCGAGCGTCGTGTTCAGCCGACCGCATACTGCTGCGGGGGCGGGGTTGCCGTCGCTCGACCGCGCGAGCCGATTCCGCTGCGCCGGCCGCCCCGTGCGTGATCGGTACGGTGGTACCGGGACGACGAGAGGGGCGGCGCGGCCGTGGGTGAGGAAGTGCAGATCAGGACGGCGAAGGAGGCCGCTGACCACGAGCTCATCCTGGCGTTCGGGCGGTTGCAGGGGGCGGCGAACCGGCTGGAGTACATCCTCGGCCGGGCGCTCGAGGTGGAGTGCGGCATCAGCCATCTGGTCTTCGAGGTGCTGCTGATCCTCGGGCGGGCCGGCGAGCCGGGGCTTTCCATGCGGGCCATCGCGCAGGAGCAGGTCCTGACCACTGGCGGCGCCACCCGGCTGGTGGACCGGATGGAGACGGCGGGGCTCGTGACGCGCGCGGAGTCCCCCGGCGACCGGCGCGGGAAGCTGGTGCGGCTGACCCCGCTGGGCGAGGAGACAGTCGTAGGCGCTGCCCGGGTGCACCTGGAGAACATCAAGCGGTATTTCGTGGAGCCCCTGCCCGCGGCGGATCGCGAGAGGTTCGCGGAGGATCTCCGGATCCTCAGTCACGCGGCCCGGGACGTGCTGCCCCGGCTTCCCTGACCTGCGGAGCGGCGGCAGTGCACGTCTAATGGCGTTGGCCGCGCTCGTGTGTCTCAGTTCACACAGGTCAAGAAATATCTGACGAGTCAGCTACTGTTTGGTCAGATGAATCGCTTGCAACCGGCGAGCGCCCCATCCCTGCCGAGGTCTTCGATGAAGCTCGTCTACGTCTTCGACGCCTACTGCGGCTGGTCGCACGGTTTCTCCGGCACCCTGCACGAGATCACCTCGCGCCACCCCGACCTGCCGGTCGAGTTGGTCTCCGGCGGTCTGTTCACCGGGCCGCGCCGGGTGCCGATCCGCGAGTTCGGCCACGTCCAGGGCGCGAACGCCAAGATCGCCGAGCTGACCGGCGCCGTGTTCGGCCAGGCGTACGAGGAGTTGGTCGCCGACGGTTCGTTCGTGATGGACTCCGAGGCCGCCGCCCGTGGCGTCGCGGCCCTGCGCCAGGTGGCCCCGGACCGCACGGCGGAGCTGGCCGCGGCCCTACAAGACGCCTTCTACGTCGACGGACTGAGCCTGTCCGAGGCGACCGTCCGGTAGGTGGTCGCCTCGGAGAGGCTCAGTCCGTCGACGTAGAAGG